>NZ_NPIZ01000068.1:0-47155 GCF_002251185.1 Prevotella sp. P5-126 | reverse complement strand
GTGTTACCCTGGGCTAAGGAAGCCATTGGGCCTTCAGCCCGTTGTTGCTTGTATATCAAATCTTGCGAAGAATCCAAAAAAACATCCGTTTAAATTCCGATGATTGCTTAGAGTGTGCTCCGTGGATTTTTTTGGATAATACAAAAAACGAATGGGAAAGAGAAACTATTATTGCAATAATTTGCATTTTCAAACCCTTATGCGTAACTTTGCAAGTCGATGAAAGACGTAAAGAAGATTATATACACTGCATTGGCTGTTTGCTTGGTGCTATGCGGATGTAAAAACAAAGACGATGTCAACAGCCTTTTCAAAGAGGTTGCTGTCAACCGGAATATGGCACTGACTGATGCTCCACACAGCCCTGCATGCACCATCGATATCCAAGTGAAATACCTGGATGAAAAAAGCATAAGGGCGGAACGCATCAATAACACCATAGAACAACGGATCTTCAATCTCCAACAACTGAGCATGCAACAGGCTGTTGACGCGTTTGTGAAGCAATACACTGACAGCTATCGGGAAAACATGATGCCGCTCTACAGGGATGACCAACACGACACGGAACGACAGGGATGGTACGAATACCAGTATAAACTGGGAACGACAGTAACACCTGGACTGAACGATGCCATCGTCTATCGGGTGGAACTCATGACATACGAAGGCGGAGCACATCCTAACCACCAGACCATGGTGATGAACTTCGATGCTGACAGTGGGCAACTGCTGAAACTCAACGATATCTTCGTGACGGGTTATGAGCAACCGCTCTGCGACATGCTCCTTTCGGAACTGATGCGCAAAACAAACTCGAAGAACATGGATGAGCTGCACGACAAGGGATATCTGATGACCATGGACCTCTATGTGACTGACAACTATATATTGGGCACAAAAGAGGTGACGTTCCACTATAATCCATACGAAATAGCACCATACGCCACGGGCGATACCGAACTGACGATTTCCTATGGACAACTCAAGGCTATAATGAAAAAACAATAAACGCTTCAATAATCAAGATGACAGACATTATATTCAAGTATTTCCCTGATCTCACCTCCAGACAGAAGGAGCAAATCGAGGCGCTTGACGCACTCTATCGGGAGTGGAATGCGAAGATTAACGTGATATCACGTAAAGACATCGACAACCTCTACGAGCACCATGTGCTCCACTCGATGGCTATCGGGAAAGTGACGCATTTCACTCCCGGTTCTACCATTCTCGATTTCGGCACTGGTGGCGGATTTCCCGGTGTACCCCTCGCCATACTGTTTCCTGATTGTGACTTCAAGCTCATCGACGGTACGGGAAAGAAAATCCGCGTGGCGCAGGAGGTTTGCCAAGCTATCGGCCTGACCAACTGCCACCCTACCCACCTCCGGGGTGAAGAGGAAAAGGGCAAGTATGATTTTGTGGTGAGTCGCGCTGTCATGCCGTTGACTGACCTTTATAAAATAGTGAAGAAGAACATCTCACGCGATCAACGCAACAGTCTGCCCAACGGCATCATCTGTCTTAAGGGCGGGCATCTGGAAGAGGAAACAAAACCGTTCCGCAATATCGTGGAAATAACAGACATCAGTTCCTTCTTTGATGAGGAATGGTTTCAAGAGAAAAATATCGTATATCTGCCATGCTGAATATCCAACGCTTCACCTGCAACATGCTGCAGGAAAACTGTTATGTGGTCTATGACGAAACAAAAGAGTGTGTCATCATAGACTGTGGGGCTTTTTACCCTGAGGAGCATCAAGCCATCTCACGGTTCATCCACGACAACAGGCTGACGCCTGTGCACCTAATTGCCACCCACGGACATTTCGACCACAATATCGGTAATGATGTCATATACAAGGAGTTTGGACTGAAGGTTGAACTAAGGGTTGAAGACCGGTCGCTCATAGAAAACCTGGCTGATCAGGCATCGTCGATGCTCGGCATGTTGCTTCAAAAGGAGTACGCTCCCGTAGGACATTATTTTACTGATGGAGAAACGGTGGCGTTTGGCAACCATTCCTTTACGATTCTTCACACACCTGGCCATACCCCAGGATCATGTGTGTTCTACTGCGAAGAAGAAAAGGTGGCGTTTACGGGCGACACGCTATTCAAACAGAGTATCGGACGTACTGACTTCCCTGGCGGTAGCTATGCGCAAATGAAGGAGAGTTTGAAACTGCTGCGCAGTCTGCCCGAAAGCACCATACTCTTATGTGGTCATGGGCCACAAACAAGTATGGCGGACGAGCTGCGCTCCAATCCCTATCTGATATACTAATCCATGGTGACTCCGGAAATGTATCACGCGGAAGTCAATCATCGGATCTTAGACGGATGTTTTTTGGGGTTGCGCGAGCGCAAGATGTTTTGGAGTAGCGAAGACATAGTGAAAGCGCGCTTTCACTATGCTGAGTCACGACAAAACAAACCATAGGTAAATCTTTGGAGGAAATCTTTAATGAAAAATCCGCACCACTGGAAGAACGTCCAAGTGGTGCGGAGATGATATCATCTAAGAGATGTCTCTTGCTGAAATGATTATTTGGTGAAGCGAATCCAATCGGCATCAATCCAACCTTTATCCGCATTGGGATTTGTATCTACTGCTACGAAACCGATCTTCGCACCAATCCATTTTCCTTCACGCATCTTGAACGGTTCGCCACAGGTGGTGAATTTCTTACCGTTCTGACTCCATGCAAACTGCATCATACCATCGTTGACGGTCATGCGGAGGTAAATATCTTCGTGAATAGCTGGTTTGTAATTTACCTTGTCAACAGCGGTAGGACGAAGCGTGGCGATGAGTGTCTCGCTCTGCGCATTTCCCTTGTCTGCCGATTTACAGGTCATCTGTATCAGACGGAACTCATTACCGACACGTTTCACTACCAATGCTGAATAATCAAGTCCCATCATGATAAAACCACCATACTGACCTTCTGCCTTAGCGGTTAAGCGAATTTTGGTTGTTGCGGTAAAACGGTCGGCAGGAGTCTTCTGCAACAGCATGTTGGGCACATTCCAAAGATTCTTCGCACCTCCATCCTGTTTATATGTGAAAACACGCATGGTGCCGAAAGCAGTAGGCATTCCAAAGAACTGATGATAATTAGCGTGCCATTGCCATTGGAGACCCAACGTCGTCTTGTTGAACTCATCACTCTCTTCCGGATTGACAATAACCGATGATGACGACTTGGGTTTCTTGTAAGTGGTGACAGGTTCACCCTTCTTGCCCATGATAGGCCATCCTGTTGACCAGTCAACGGGATTCAAATGAACCACACGACCATAGGCATCCTTGTCTTGGAAGTGCAGGAACCAGTCTTCTCCATATTTCGTATGTACCCATCCGCCTTGGTGAGGACCGTTGATATTGGTTTTGCCTTGTGCCAATACGATTTTATGTTCGTAAGGACCGTATGGCGACTTGCTGCGCATAGCCAACTGGAAACCGGTAGGTACGCCGCCGGCAGGACACATAATCCAGTACCATCCGTCGCGCTTGTAGAATTTAGGACCTTCGCAAGTGCGGTTTTCCGTACCATTACCGTCGAAGACAATGACAGGGTCGCTGATGGCGCGTGTTCCGTCGGCAGAGAGTTCACGCACACACAGCATCGATGCAAAATTAGCTCTTGAACTAGCCCATCCGTTGACCAGATAGCAGCGTCCGTCTTCATCCCACAACGGCGTGGTGTCGATCATTCCCTTGCCTGCTATCACGCAATGCGGTTTGCTCCATTCTCCTGCGGGATCTTTGCTTTTAACCATAAAGACGCCAAAGTCAGGATCTCCCCAATAGATATAATATTCGCCGTTATGATAACGGATGGAAGGCGCCCAGATACCTTTACCGTGTGACGGTTTGTCGAAAACCTCTTTGGGTTCAAGTTCCTTCACCGCATGTCCCACCAACTGCCAGTTGACGAGATCCTTGGAATGAAGAATGGGCAAACCGGGAATACACTGGAAACTGGATGCTGTCATATAGTAATCATCGCCAGAAGATCCCACGCAGACATCGGGGTCGCTATAATCGGCATTGATTACGGGGTTGGTGTATGTTCCGTCACCATTATCGGGTGACCACACCTGAGATTTGTACTGCGCATGACCACACAGGGTAACTGCCAGCAGCGTTAGTAGAAGAGTTTTTCTTTTCATGTTTTTTTTGTTATTTGATAAATGAGATTTCGAAATACGTGTTACTTGGTAATTTTGAGTTGGTAATGCTGATCGTAAACAACCTGCATCATGGCAACCTCATCACCATGCGTAGGGGACAGCGATAAAGCCACATGTCCCATGGTACGGCGGAGATTGATTTCGACGCAGGGATGCAAGAGCAAATGACCGTTGCCATCTTCCACGACCATCATGTCAATGCCTAAAGGACCTTGATAAACAGGAGTTAAGAGGCTGGGCAAACAGTTACAAATCTTCACTTTAATATCATCCAACTGTTGGGTTGAAAAATAAGTACTTATGGCTTTTCGCTTCACTTCTTCTGTAGCCAAGAGATTACCCGTATAGGCAGTATGGTCGGTATGGAAGAGCGACAGACCTTCATACCTGACTTGACCATCATGGGTCATCGTAAATTCCATGGCAAAATCCTTCACCTTATTATAATAGGGTTCAACCATGACAGACTCTTGCTGGTGGAGAAGGTTTTCTATCCACTTTTTTTGCGGAGCCTCCAACAGCTTATCAGGAGTAAAGGGGCGCACCCCTCTCCCACTCGACGACCAAGGCGCTTTGATCATGACACGCTTGTAACGAGCGACCAGGTCCTCGACTTCTTTCATCGTTTGACACTCAAAAGCCTCGCCGACAATTCCCGTTCCCGACAACTGCGCCAGCAGTCGGGCAGCAGTACGACGATGTGCCAACAGGCGTATCTGTTCGATATGATGCAGCGACGGCAACAAGGCCTTGTCTATGGCGATACGCGACAATCTGTTCCAAACAGCCGGATCCCATCCCCAAGGGTCGATGGAAGACGGCAGGGGAATACGATCCATCCTGCGACCATCAGTCCATACGACATGAGGCAGATGCTTGTCTGCAGTTTTCAACCACCATGCGCAGTCAGAAAGGAAATCGTCTAAGGCGTTTTGACAACTGTCAACATCATCCACAAGAATAACATCCCCCTCTTCCGCCCAAAAAACAGGCAGAAATCCCAAGTCGGCACGTAGCATACGCCCAGCCTTCGGGGCTGTGAAATTCATCAAATTGCTCGCTAAAGCTATTTCATGTTCTGGGTTGAAAAGGCAGAAATTACTCATAATAGTTTGTTTCGGATGCAAATTTACAACTTTTTTTTGATATTTTGCAATATAGAGTTTGCAAATTACAAATAAATTATTAACTTTGCAAACGTTTTAAAACAAATCGTACTTTTCAATGGAAGCATTCTTTCGAACACATCGATATTTGGTTGAGCACACGAACGCACCCGTTCGCAGAATCCTCATGGACGAAATCAACTGGAACGACCGCTTGATAGGCATCAAGGGAACACGTGGTATCGGAAAGACAACCTTCCTGTTGCAATATGCAAAAGAGAAATTCGACATTCAAGACCGCCAATGTCTCTATATCAACATGAACAATTTCTATTTTCAGGAGAGAGGCATTGCAGATTTTGCAGGAGAATTCTATCACAGAGGAGGACGCGTATTGTTGGTTGACCAGGTTTTCAAACAACCCAACTGGTCGGAGGAGCTTCGTCGATGTTATGACGAGCATCCCGGACTGAAAATAGTATTCACCGGATCAAGCGTGATGCGACTGAAAGAGGAAAACCCCGAACTGAACGGCATCGTGAAGAGTTATAACCTCAGAGGTTTCTCCTTCCGTGAATTCATCAACCTCCAAACCGGCAACAATTTCCATCCCTATACGCTTGAAGAGATTCTTGCCGACCACGAGCACATCATCAAGGAAATATTACCAAAAGTATCACCCAACAAATACTTCCAAGATTATATTCATCATGGTTTCTATCCATTCTATCAGGAACAGCGCAACTATTCGGAAAACCTGCTGAAAACCATGAACATGATGACAGAAGTGGATATCCTGCTCATCAAACAGATTGAACTGAAATATCTCACGAAAATCAAACAACTGTTCTACCTCCTGGCAGAAGAAGGTCCGAAAGCGCCCAACGTCAGCCAGTTGGCCAACAAGATAGAGACCAGTCGCGCCACAGTCATGAACTACGTGAAATATCTTACTGACGCCAGACTGCTGAACATGATTTACCCTGTGGGACAGGATTTCCCCAAGAAACCGGCAAAAATCATGCTGCACAACTCCAATCTGCTTTATGCCATCTACCCCATCCACGTAGAAAAGCAGAATGCCATGGAGACCTTCTTCGTCAATTCGCTGTGGAAAGACCATAAGGTAAATCAAGGTTCGCGCGACTCCTTATATATGGTAGATGAACGCTTGAAATTCCGCGTCTGTGATGCAGAAGCATCAGGAAAGACCCGAAACTCGCCCGACACCATCTATGCACGCTATAATACAGAAATCGGAAAAGACAACCAGATACCACTATGGCTTCTGGGATTCCTATACTAAACAAAGTTTTATCATTTAATATTTTTATTAAAACAATGGCAAAAGAAAAGAAATTTATCACTTGTGATGGTAATGAGGCTGCTGCTCACGTGAGCTACATGTTCTCGGAAGTAGCTGCTATCTACCCCATCACCCCGTCATCTCCAATGGCGGAGCACGTCGATGAATGGGCTGCTCGTGGTCGTAAGAACCTCTGGGGACAAAACGTAGCAGTACAGGAAATGCAGTCTGAGGCTGGTGCCGCAGGTGCCGTTCACGGTTCACTGCAGGCCGGTGCTCTCACCACCACATTCACCGCATCACAGGGTCTGCTCCTGATGATTCCTAACATGTACAAGATTGCCGGTGAGCTTATCCCATGCGTATTCGACGTTTCTGCACGTACTCTGGCTTCACATTCACTGTGTATCTTCGGTGACCACCAGGACGTCATGGCTTGCCGCCAGACCGGTTTCGCCATGCTCTGCGAAGGTTCTGTTCAAGAGGTGATGGATATGACTGCCGTTGCCCACCTCGCAACGCTCGAGACTTGCGTTCCTTTCGTTAACTTCTTCGATGGTTTCCGCACCTCTCACGAGTATCATAAGATTGAGTTGATGGATCAGGAAGATATCCGTTCTCTCGTCAACGAGGAATACATCAAGCGCTTCCGCGACCGTGCTATGAGTCCTGAGCGCCCTATTACTCGCGGTACCGCTGAGAACCCCGAAACATTCTTCACACACCGTGAAGCATGCAACAGCTACTATAATTCAGTACCTGAAGTAGTAGAGAAGTATCTCGGTGAGATTTCTAAGATTACCGGTCGTGAATACCACCTCTTCTCATACTATGGAGCTGAGGATGCAGACAGAATGATTATCCTCATGGGTTCTGCAACAGACGCTGCACGCGAGGCTATCGACTATCTGAACGCCAACGGACAGAAAGTCGGCATGATCAGCGTACACCTCTATCGTCCTTTCTCAGTGAAGCACTTGCTCGCTTCAGTTCCCAAGAGCGTAAAGCGCATCGCTGTACTCGACCGCACCAAGGAGCCAGGAGCCGACGGCGAACCTCTGTACCTCGACGTTAAGGCAGCTTTCTACGACCAGGAAAACCGTCCTCTCATCGTAGGTGGCCGCTACGGTCTCGGCTCATCAGACGTTACTCCCGCCAAGATCATCTCTGTATTCAACAACCTCGCCATGCCAGAGCCCAAGAACCACTTCACCGTGGGTATCGTTGACGACGTGACCTTCACCTCTCTGCCTGCAGTAGAGGAAATCGCACTCGGTGGCGACGGCATGTTCCAGGCTAAGTTCTACGGTCTGGGTGCTGACGGTACTGTCGGTGCCAACAAGAACTCTGTAAAGATTATCGGTGACAACACCGACAAATATTGCCAGGCTTACTTCTCATACGACTCTAAGAAGTCTGGCGGTTTCACCTGCTCGCACCTGCGTTTCGGTGATACTCCTATCCGTTCTACCTATCTGGTAACTACTCCTAACTTCGTAGCTTGCCACGTTCAGGCTTACCTCCACATGTACGATGTAACACGTGGTCTGCAGAAGAACGGTACATTCCTGTTGAACACCATCTTTGATGATGCTGAACTGGAGAAATTCATGCCTAACAAGGTTAAGCGCTACTTCGCACAGAACAACATTACTGTCTATACCATCAACGCTACCAAGATTGCACAGGAAATCGGTCTGGGTAACCGCACCAACACCATCCTACAGAGTGCCTTCTTCCGTATCACAAAGGTTATCCCTGTAGAATTTGCCGTTGAAAAGATGAAGGCTGCTGCCTTGAAGTCTTACGGTGCCAAGGGTCAGGACGTTGTTGACAAAAACTATGCTGCTATCGACCGTGGTGGTGAATTCAAGAAATTCGAGGTTAAACCCGAATGGGCTAACTTGGCTGATGATGCCGAGAAGCAGGACGACGCTCCCGCATTCGTTAAGGAGCTTGTTCGCCCCATCAACGCCCAGGCCGGCGATCTGCTGACTGTGAACGACTTTGTGAAGCACAACACCGTTGACGGTTCATGGCAGGTTGGTACTGCTGCTTACGAGAAGCGTGGTGTAGAAGCCTTCGTTCCCGTTTGGAATCCAGACAACTGTATCCAGTGTAACCAGTGTGCATACATCTGTCCTCACGCTGCCATCCGTCCATTCGTTCTGACCGACGAGGAACTTGCAGGATTCGGCGACGACTTCAAGACTATCCAGATGAAGGCTCCTGCCGCTATGAAGGGCATGCACTTCCGTATCGAGGCATCTGTACTCGACTGTCTTGGCTGCGGTAACTGTGCTGATATCTGCCCAGGTAATCCAAAACTCGGCAAGGCTCTCACCATGGCTCCATTCAACCCCGATGCTGCGGATATGAAGGTGGAAGCTAAGAACTGGGAGAAACTTGTGAAGGACGTGAAGTCTAAGCAGGATCTCGTTGACGTGAAGAGCAACGTGAAGAACTCACAGTTTGCTCAGCCTCTCTTCGAATTCTCAGGTGCTTGCGCTGGTTGCGGTGAGACTCCATACGTGAAGTTGCTGTCTCAGCTCTTCGGTGACCGTCAGATGATTGCCAACGCTACCGGTTGTTCTTCAATCTACTCTGCATCAATTCCTTCTACTCCATACACCACCAACGAAAAGGGTCAGGGTCCTGCCTTCAACAACTCATTGTTTGAGGACTTCTGCGAATTCGGTCTTGGTATGACTATGGGTAACAAGAAGATGAAGGAGCGCATTGCCATCCTGCTCGGCGAAATCATCGCCAGCGAGAATGCACCTGCCGAATACAAGGCTCTTGCTCAGGAATGGATTGACAACAAGGAAGACGCTGAAAAGACCAAGGAGATTGCTCCAAAACTCAAGGCTTGCATCAAGGCAGGTGCAGAGGCTGGATGCGATATCTGCAAAGAACTGCAGACACTCGACCACTATCTCGTGAAACGTTCACAGTGGATCATCGGTGGTGACGGTGCTTCTTACGATATCGGTTACGGCGGTCTCGACCACGTTATCGCCAGCGGTGAGGATGTGAACATTCTCGTTCTCGATACCGAGGTTTACTCTAACACCGGTGGTCAGGCTTCAAAGGCTACTCCTCTCGGTGCTATCGCACAGTTTGCTGCACAGGGTAAGCGCATCAAGAAGAAGGATATCGGTATGATTGCCACTACCTATGGATATGTTTATGTTGCTCAGATTGCTATGGGTGCTGACCACGCTCAGACCCTTAAAGCCATCCGCGAGGCAGAAGCTTACCACGGACCTTCACTCATCATTGCTTACGCTCCATGTATCAACCACGGTCTGAAGGCCAAGGGCGGTATGGGTAAGAGCCAGGCTGAGGAGAAGAAGGCTGTAGAATGTGGTTACTGGCACCTGTGGCGCTTCAACCCAGAGTTGGCAGCCGAGGGCAAGAACCCATTCTCACTCGACTCTAAGGAGCCTAACTGGGCAAACTTCCACGACTTCCTGCTAGGTGAGGTTCGTTACCTTTCTGTCAAGAAGGCTTATCCTAACGAGGCCGAAGAACTGTTTGCCGAGGCACAGAAGATGGCTCAGCAGCGTTACAAGACCTATGTTCGCAAGACTCAGGAGAACTGGGAAGACTAATCCCCTCTCCTCTCTATAATCATTGGCAAGGCTCTATATGGGCCTTGCCTTTTTTTATGCGCAGTCAAGTCATGACATACTCATTCTTGTAAATATAGAAACCGTACCAGTTTCATCTTTCTATAGTCGAAAAAAAAACAGGCATCAGAAACTGACACCTGTTTGCTATTCCTATTCAATCTGTGTTTGGACGAATTGACTCTTATGCCTTATTTACAAAGTCGTAGCCTTGTTTTGCAGATAATAGTCTAAGATGGTCATTGCCGTCATTGCTTCTACAATAGGTACGGCACGAGGCAATACACAAGGATCGTGTCTGCCACGCGCTAAAAGCGTTGTTTCCTGTCCTTCGATGTTGACAGTCTGTTGCTCGCGCAGAATGGTAGCCACTGGTTTGAAGGCAACACGGAAATAGATATCTTCTCCATTGCTGATGCCACCTTGAATTCCACCACTGTGGTTGGTTAATGTGGTGATGTGATGATCTCGATTGACGAAGATGTCATTCTGCTGAGAACCACGTGAGTTGACGCAACTGAAACCTTCACCATATTCAAAACCTTTGGCAGCATTGATACTCAACATGGCACTACCAAGAGCAGCATGTAATTTTCCAAATTCAGGCTCACCCAATCCAGCAGGACACCCTTTTACCACACAAGTGATAATACCACCAATAGTATCGCCATCAGCTTTGACGCTTTCTATCAAGCGCACCATTTCCGCAGCCTTCTCGCTATCTGGACAACGCACGATATTATTCTCCCGTAACGATAGATCGTAATGGGTATAATCATGCAATAAGGCAATATCCCCTACCTGAGAGGTGAACGCCTCGACCGAAATACCCAACTGTTGTAAAGCAAGTTTAGCCAATGCACCTCCTACAACCCGACTGATGGTAATGCGAGCTGACGAACGTCCACCACCGCGATGGTCTCTCAGTCCGTATTTTTGTTGATAGGTATAATCAGCATGCGATGGTCTGAATGTATCACGCATGTTGTCATAATCATACGAATGTTGGTTGGTGTTACGTACAATAAAACCAATAGGACAACCTGTCGAACGTCCTTCAAAGACACCGCTAAGCAGTTCGACACGATCGGCTTCCTGCCGTCCCGTGGTTATCTTGCTTTGTCCCGGACGTCGGCGATCAAGTTCCTGTTGGATGAAATCAGGATTGATGAGAATGCCCGCAGGCATTCCATCTACCACACCGCCAATTGCCTCACCGTGGCTTTCCCCGAATGTGGTAAGCGTGAAAAGATGTCCAAACGTATTTTTCACCTTATATCGTTTTAATGATTAGTTTTCATGACAATGGCCACCGCAACTGCATTCACCATCGCCGTGTCCTCCGCAACACCCTTCTCCGTCGTGGTTCCCACATCCACCGCCACAACATCCTTCACCGTCGTGATGGCAACCGCCACCGCAACCTTTTCCGCTGAGATGAGCAATCAGTTTCTTAACCTCATCTTCTGTAGCATCTCTGTTTTCCAGAATCTCCCCTTCAAAATAGAGGGTCTCGCCAGCCAGAGGGTGATTCATATCTATTTTCACCTTATCGTTGCCCACTTCCAATACACGACCGTAGAAGCGTTGCCCTTCTGCGTTTTGCAAGGGAACAATGGCATCCTCATATATATGTTCGCTATCAAATTTGCCATTCACATGGAATATGGTACGGTCCAACGATGCAACCTGTTGATCGTCATAATCACCATAAGCTTCGTCTTTAGAAAGAGAGAAGCTGAACTGCGCACCCTTTTCCAAGGAAATCACCTGTTGTTCAAAAGCATCGAGGGCAAATCCAAATCCACTTATAAAATGGAATGGTCTGTCAGCCTTAGCTTCTTCTACCATTTCTTTACCATGAACACCATCCACATAGAGTTTGTAAGTGAGGGCTATAAACTTATTGTTTGCGTTATTCATATCTTTATCTATTTGTATTACAATTATGTTTCTAACTCTATTTTCAATTTGTATGCAAAGGTACGCATAATTTGATGGAAAAACAAATATTCTATGCGCTTTCGTGAAAATCTGATAAAATGTGTTCTATATTCGCTGTTATTTGATTAAAATCAAGAAACAAGCTGTTTGCGCACACAAACATACAAAACCACTTGTATGATATCAAAATACTCTCTATCTTTGCATCGTCAAACAGGAAAAAGACCTGAAGACAAGTAAGGATAACATTATTAATTTAAGGTAAAAGAAAGGGTAACTAAAATGAAAAGAATGATTTTTGCAGTAGCTGCAATGTTGAGCATGACAATGGCTTTTGCAGACAATGAGAACACTAACAGCGTAAACAATGCTGAGGCTTACAACATGAACATCAACATGAACATGCTCTCACGTGCACTTGATTTGACTGGTGACCAAAAGGCAAGCGTTGCTGACATCCACAAGGTATTCTGTGCAGAAATGGACTTTGCCGGACAGTCAAGCAAGGAAGAGCGTGGTACTATGATGAACAAAGCCATCAACAAGGACTTGGCTTACATGCACACCGTACTTAATGAAGAGCAGTACAAAAAGTATGTAATGCTGCTGAACGCGACCATGAACAACCGTGGTCTGAAATAATCAGCCTCCGATGTGAAAAGGTTAATATAGACAATGGAATCGCTGTTCTCATGATGAGGACAGCGATTTTTTTTGTTGCTCTGCTATACAACTCCTCTATCCTTTCATACGCTTCACTTCTATAATGATGCGACATCCTTGCGTATAACTGGCATCTATCTTTGCATTTCCTCCCAAGCGGCGGGCTATGGCACGGCACAGAGGAAGTCCAATACCCGTACCTACAGTAAACGGATTAATCTTTGTAAACTGTTCGAAAACCCATTCTTGCTTATCGACAGGAATACCAGGACCGTTATCGGTCACCGTATAACGCAAGAGATCTCCATCTATGGCACAGTTCAACACCACATGACCTTCTTTTGCAAATTTTGTAGCATTATCAATAACGAGTGCTAACGCTTTGCCTATGAGATCCATATCACTGCAGAATGTCTGGTCGGAATTTGGCTCTATTTGCGTTGTTATTTCAAACGAACATTCTGTATGATGTTCCATCTGACGTACTGTATCGTGGAGTAATGCTACCGGATTGAAAGTACTTACCTTCAACTGTCTGCTCTCAACATCCGACACATCAATAATATTGTCGATCAATTTAGTCAATAAGACGCCATTATCGACGATGAGTTTGGTCATCTCCTTACACTCAGGATTATCTGCATAATTCATATCTACAATCTGAGAGAAACCCACAATGGCGTTGAGCGGCGTACGAATCTCATGTTGGATATTACGGATGAAATTGGTTTTCATTTCAAGTGCACACGACACATCATTATAAGCTCTCTGCAATTTTTTGCGTGCCCTTAATACCGAGAAGAGCCACAATCCTAATACGATCAATATGACAACAGAGACAAAGATAAAGAAATATGCCTCTTGCAATTTCTTATGTTCGAGTTCTTCCTGAATAGCAGAGTTGCGGCGTTGAAGATCATGCAATCCAAGAATTTGTGAGAATTCCTCCGTACTGCTACGTGCCTCCGCCAGACGATTAGAATCGTTGATTTCCACCAGTTTCTTATAACATTCTACGACACCTTTATAGTCTCTCAGATGTTCCAATATTTCTGCACGATTCTTAAAATACAAACTGGTATATGGATTTATTTCCATACGTTTCTTGATAGCGACAATAGAATCGGAAGCTTGTAAAGCCTGGTGCCATTTGCCTTGGTTCATAGCGTGTTCCATAACAAGATTATAGTAATAGCGCTTTGAATCATCGCTTTTGTCTGCTAATAATGTTTTTAGCACGGTTGACAATTCTATGTTGTCACCTTTCGGTTTGCTGTTCTTTGTATCATGTTGCAAACAATAGGTGCCATAAATATACCAATACCGATTCAATTGAAATGCCCACAGGCAATGTTGCGATGGATGGTCGCGCTTTTCATAGTCATCTTTATACTTATCGTAGAGTTCCTTAGTACGCTTCAGATACTTCAACGCCAAAGCATTCTTACCATTGCTGCAAGCCGCTAATGCCATTTCAGAGAATATGGTCGCTGCCATATAGGCTTTTTTGATCTTTTCACCTGGGAAGGTGCGGTCAATATATTGACAGAGTTCCTGCATAGTATTCAATGCCATTTGCTCATTATTGGTATCATTATAGTGTTCATAGATAGCACTTTTGCCTTCTATCACACAGCGAGGTTCTTGGGAAATATTTGTCATTTCGCGTGCTATGACCATTGCAGTATGGAATAGTCCGTTGTTCTGATAACCATACATCACAAAGCGAAAGCAGTTGAAAATGGCATTCATACGCTTAGGATAGTGCTGTTTCAGTTCGTAAAGGATTTCACGCGCCTTATTAGGATTTTTATATTTCAGCGCATAAATATACACTTGCTGCGTATAGGCTTCAGTAATGGCAAGCGTATCGTTCTGCTTCTTTCCTTCTCTCATCAGCATTTGTGAAAGTTGCATGGCATTATCATTATAAATGGCTGCTTCTGCATTCTTATACAACTGTTGAAGGTGGGCGGTCTTGAAGCCGTCATATTGACTTTTTGCTTGGGCTAACAATGCTATTGCCAACACAAATATCGTCAAAACACTCTTGACAAGCACAGAGGTTGAAACAGTTACGATTTTGGTCATATATGATCTGGTTAGGTGTTAGTAATATGATATGGTCGTGGTTAACCAATATGCAAATATACAAACTAATTGACTCACTACCAAGTTTTTTATCTTTTTTCTTTATACAGAACCTTAAAATATTCGCATTCCTGGACAAGCAAATAAAAAAAAGCACACCGGTCGGGGAAACCAGTGTGCTGATTATTTAATCTCTCCCAAATCCTTATGACCGGATTTAGGCTTATTGTAGCTTTTTTATTCAGGTTTACTATATCGATCGCCAGCTTCTTTGACAAGGCGACGAGCAAACGGCTGAGGATAACCAGGACGTTCAACAGTTTTACCAAAACCATACTCGCTACGCAAGAATCGTCCCTGAGCATCTACAGGTTTGACTGCCATGTCGTTATGGCGAACGATAAGATAGGTAGCCAACTGCTTCCAACGAGCAAGCATCTGCTGTGCTTTATTGACACTATAGTCATTGAGGAACTTCTGCATCTGTGCAGGTTCCATCGTCTGTGCCTTCGCCTCTATTTCTGCCTGTTGGTCGAAATAAGACTGCTGCAAAGAGTCTCTCACCTGTTTCAAGTCGGGGAAGAGAGCTGAATAACGGGGATAAACCATATTGCTCACCCAGTTGCACACCCAGAAAGCACTACGGTCGCTGAAAGTGATGGCATCAGCTCCTGGTGCATTGAAGCATTCCGGACGCTGGGTCATCGAACAATAGATAGGCACGAATGCCACCATATTGCCATCATCGTTGCCAAACCAGAAACATCCTCCAACCTCACGAGGTAACCAAGAACGCATCTGCGAAACAAATACGAAGGATGCCTGCTGGGTTGAGATTGGGCGCTCGTTGAAGTAAGTTTTACCATCAACCTTATAATAAAGAGGTGTCGGGCGATAAGGCATCTGCCAGATTCCTCCTCCGATGTCGGTAGAATCAATAGCCAACGGGGTGCCTTCATAGTGATCACGCATGTCGTTGATGACATCGGCAACACTCAGTTTCTTGTCAGGTACTAACCACAAAGGCATATCCTCGGCATCTTTGTCCTTACCGAGTACCCATGGCAGATAGCGTTCCATTCCCTTCTTGTGGTGATTGAAGAAACTCCATGCACGAGCATCACAAATACGGCGACCAGAGAAATCGGGCGCTGCATAAGTCCATTTCCATGCGAAATCTTCATCCTTACCAGTGTACCATCCCATCTTACGGGCATACTTCACCACATTCTTTGAATAGAGAACGTTTTTTTTATCCTTCATATTAAAACGTCCGATACGGCTCTGGTTGGCGTGTGCACAGATAGCATCATCGGGAATACGCAAAGCAACCCATACGGTACGCTCTTTGGATACCTTTCGATCAGGACCGCATCCCTGCATCTCCATAATCCATGCTTCGTCAGCATCACAGATGGTGAATGTCTCACCTTCTGAACAATAACCATATTGTTCTACAAGAGAGGTCATTACGCGGATGGCCTCACGAGCTGAGCGTGAACGTTGCAGGGCGATATAAATGAGTGAACCATAGTCGATGATACCTGTAGAATCAACCATTTCCTCACGACCGCCATACGTAGTCTCACCAATAGTAACTTGCCATTCGTTGGTATTTCCAACTACATTATAGGTTTCTTCTGCTTCATCAATCTCGCCAAGATATTTATTGGTATCCCATTCATAAACCTTACGCTTGGTACCCTTAGCATGTTTACCTGCTGCATAATGATAAAGTGGCATGTAAGAGCCAAAGGAATCTGCACTATAACTACAGATGACCGATCCGTCAACACTGGCTTTCTTGCCGACAATAAAATTGGTGCAAGCTTCCACTTCGGTGGCCATCATGGTTGCCATCAGCATGCTCGCCGAAAGAATCATTCGTTTACATTGTAACATAATCGTGAAATTTCATAGTTATACATCAATATCTAACAAGCCTTGAAACTCATATCCAATCCCTTGACAGAATGGGTCAGAGCGCCAACCGAGATGAAATCAACACCTTGTTCGGCGTAGTCGCGAATGGTATCAAAGGTAATACCACCACTAGACTCTGTTTCATAACGATGTGCGATAATGTCAACCGCCTTCTTGGTGTCAGCAACAGAGAAATTATCGAGCATGATGCGATCTACGCCGCCATGATCGAGAACCTGCTGCAATTCATCAAACGAGCGTACCTCAATTTCTATTTTTAGATGGAGTCCTTTTTCTTCAAGATACTTGTGGCAGCGGTCAATAGCATTAACAATGCCTCCTGCGAAATCTATATGATTGTCTTTCAACAGAATCATGTCAAACAAGCCAATACGATGGTTCACACCACCGCCAATCTTCACGGCCTGTTTCTCCAACATGCGCATACCTGGTGTGGTCTTACGGGTATCGAGCACGCGTGTTCCTGTACCTTGCAAGCGTTCTACATAACGATTGGTCATGGTGGCAATACCACTCATGCGCTGCATGATATTAAGCATCAGACGCTCTGTCTGAAGCAAAGAGCGCACCTTACCTGTTACTACCATGGCAATGTCGCCTTTCTTCACTTTCGATCCGTCACCCATCAGCACTTCTACCTGCATTTCTGGGTCGAAGCGACGGAACACTTCTTTGGCAACTTCTACACCAGCAAGAATACCATCTTCCTTAATGAGTAGATGCGATTTTCCCATGGCGTCAGCAGGAATACAACACAAAGTGGTGTGGTCACCATCGCCAATATCTTCGGCAAAGGAGAGATCAATAAGTTGATCCACGAGTTGTTCTACACTTAACATAATGTTTTTGTATTTAAGAGTTTATACTAATTTGCTTTTTTCTTTTCTGTACCAGACAATAAACCACACAAGAGCTACAACCAGACAGAGGATGCCTAACAGATATCCGATGTTTTCAGGCAGGTGGAATGCTTGTTTGGAGACAAAGAGGAATGTGGTACACACCGTTGTCATCAACAACGCAGGTATGAGCGTGATGATATAGGGTTTCTTCTGGCGTACAAGATACACCGTTAATGTCCAAAGGGTAAATACACTAAGCGTCTGGTTTGCCCATCCAAAATACTGCCAAATGATATTGAAGCCATCAGGATTTTCTATCTGCCAAACCAACATGGCGATGGAGGATATAAACAAGGGCAGACAAATGGCAAGACGCTTGATGATTGGACGTTGGTCGATATGAAGCCATTCACCAATGATCAGACGGGCAGAACGGAATGCAGTATCACCACTGGTAATAGGGGCAGCTACGACACCCAACAAGGCAAGAATAGCACCTGCCACACCCAACCAGTCGTTACAAACGATATTTACGACCGCAGGGGCTGATGTCGAAAATCCTGTATTCACAGCAGCAATCAGTTCGTATCCAGGAGCCGGACTGCCATAGAAGAACCAAGATGATACGGTAGCCCAAATCAAGGCAACAACTCCTTCGGTAATCATGGCACCATAGAAGATGGGGCGTCCCATGTGCTCACTTTTCACACAACGAGCCATCAATGGACTTTGAGTAGCGTGGAAACCGCTAATGGCACCACAGGCAATAGTGATAAAGAGACAAGGAAATATCTGATCTGTCCATTTCTCCGGTTCGGCTTCTGCACCCATATTATAAAAATGAGTCCATAGCTCTGGAAGCTGAGGCATCTTCACAAAGAGCATCACCATAAGAGCGCCTGCCATAAAAAGCAACGAAAAAGCGAAAAGAGGATAGATCTTTCCTATGATCTTATCGATTGGCAACATGGTTGCAATTACATAATAAGCAAAAATGACTATAATCCAAAACAGACTCGAACCCCATATCGAATGAAGGATCTCGGCTGGGGAATATACAAATACCGTACCGACCATGATAAGCAGCAGTACGGTGAAGGCCAACATCACCATCTTGGCATTGCGGCCCAGATACTTGCCGATAAGTTCAGGCAGACTGGCTCCGTCATTACGCATGGAAAGCATACCACTGAGATAATCGTGCGTAGCTCCGGCAAAAATACAGCCGAGCACAATCCACAGATAAGCCACAGGACCAAACTTCGCGCCCAGAATAGCGCCGAAAATAGGACCAGTACCGGCAATGTTCAAAAATTGAATCATGAAAATCTTCCATCCAGAAAGTACAAGGTAGTCAACACCGTCAGCCTTAGCAATAGCTGGCGTCACACGGTCGTCTGGACCGAATACCTTCTCCACAAAGCGTCCATAGAGAAGATATCCCAAAATCAGAGCCACAAGACTCAATATAAAAGATACCATTTTTTAGTTGTTATTTATAAACTTCGTGCAAAGATAATAAAAACTTTATAGTTTGAACGCCGTTCTACCAACTTTTTTGTACCTTTGTACACAAAAACTCTAATAAATTGAAACGGACAACCTTTTTATATATCCTCATCGCACTCTTTGCGCTCTCCTGTAAAGCACAGCCGAAGCATGAATTAAGGGCAGCATGGCTCACCACAGTAGGTGGATTAGACTGGCCGCATAACTATGCGCAGTCACCTAAATCTATACGTCGGCAACAAGAAGAACTATGTCGCACCCTCGACCTTCTGAAAGAGGCTCACGTCAATACCGTGCTCTTTCAGACGCGTATCCGCGGTACTGTCATTTACCCCTCTACACAAGAGCCATGGGACGGATGCACATCGGGCAATCCCGGTCAAAATCCCGGCTACGATCCCCTGCAGTTTGCCATCGATGAATGTCATCGCAGAGGTATGGAACTGCACGCTTGGGTGGTTACCATTCCGATAGGTAAATGGAATGGAGCTGGAGCTCGCAACCTAATGCTACGCAACCCACGCCTCGTCAAACGTATAGGAGACGAGGCATATATGAATCCTGAAGCGGCTGGTACTGCAGACTATCTGGCAGACCTTTGTGGCGACATTACCAAGCGTTACGATGTGGACGGAATCCATCTCGACTACATCCGCTACCCAGAAACATGGAAAATTAATATCAACAGGCAGACGGGACGTACGTATATTACTCGCATCGCACAGGCAATTAGCCAAAGGGTGAAATCCATCAAACCTTGGGTAAAAATGAGCTGTTCTCCTATCGGAAAATACAAAGACCTCGACCGACAAGAAAGCTATGGGTGGAATGCATACACACGCGTTTGTCAAGATGCACAGCAATGGTTACGTGACGGAATAATGGATCAACTCTATCCGATGATGTATTTCGACGGCAAACACTTTTATCCTTTTGCCAGCGATTGGAGCGACAACCGTTATGATGGACAAACAGCAGCAGGACTGGGCATTTATATGCTCTCACCCAAAGAGCGCAACTGGTCGCTGTCGGCTGTTGAAAGACAAATGAATGTGGCACGACAAATGGGATTGGGACATGCTTACTTCCGTACAAAATTCCTCACAGACAATGTGAAGGGCATATACGACTTCGTTTGTCGTTTCGATGCCACATTGGCGCTCACCCCTGCCCTCAAGACATCAACACCTGCGCCTGCGGCTCCACAGCACTTCTCGGCAACTCCGTCTCCATCGGGCTACCGGTTGTCTTGGGCTCCTGTTACCTCACAGCATCCCAACGAATACATCGTCTATACCGTCTATGCTTCTACTCACTATCCTGTCAACACAAATGATGCCAACAACATCGTCGCCATCCGTTGGCAAGATACGACAATAGAAATCAAACGACAGAAAACAGAAGCACCACTTCACTTCGCAGTATCAGCAGTAGATCGCTACGGACAGGAGAGCCAGCCTGCTCAACCTAACCGAACGACTGCTCAACAAGAGGCTAAGACTTCCCTACTCGACTGCGATGGTACAACTCTTCACGTTCCTACCGAACTGCTGACTGGGGAGATTACCACAATTGCCATTTGTTCTATGCAAGGACAAACACTTGCCACCCATCCCGCTGACACAGCAATCCCCGTAGGGTTTCTGCCAGATGGCGTATACGAGGTTGTTTCGCCACGACAACACGACAACCAACAACATATTGGATATTTTGTCATCAGAAAAGGGAAATAATTCAAACGAATTGACTAACTTTGCAAAACAAAATAAATGGAAAAAATCATATTAGGTATCGACCCTGGCACGAATATCATGGGATATGGTGTGCTGAAAGTGGTGGACCATCACGCCGAAATGGTGACGATGGGAGTTATCGATATGCGAAAATTTCCAGATGGCTACCTTAAACTCGGACACATCTTCGAGCGAGTCACGGGAATCATCGATGCCTATCTGCCCGACGAATTGGCTATTGAAGCACCTTTCTTCGGAAAGAACGCACAGACCATGCTGAAGCTCGGACGTGCACAAGGTACAGCCATCGCTGCAGCCATCCATCATGGAGTTCCTATTCATGAATATGCTCCGATGAAAATCAAAATGGCAATAACAGGTATCGGTTCGGCATCCAAAGAACAGGTAGCAGGAATGCTACAACGAATGTTGAAATTTGATGCAGACACTTTAACAAAATTCCGGGATGCAACAGATGCGCTGGCCGCAGCCTATTGCCATTTTCTGCAAATGGGAAGACCAGAATCACAGGCCAACTATCGTAGCTGGAAAGACTTCGCCAATAAAAATCAGAATAGAATATGCAAAAAATAATTGATATACAACAGGGTGTCACCCGTATGGAAGAATGGCGAATGGCTCAACCCGTCGATTTCCAATCTCTCGACGGCGAACATATCGCCATTGTAGGACGCAACGGCAGTGGAAAATCCATGCTCGTAGATATCATTACCGGCAGACATCCTTTACGGTTGCAGCCTCCTAAATACGATTTCTCACCAAGTACAAAACCGCTGGTTTCAGACAACATACGATACATCACATTTCGCGATTCATACGGTACGTCTGACGGAGCATATTATCTCCAACAACGATGGAATCAACACGATATAGACCCTGAGACTCCACGTGTGGGTGACCTCTTGGAAGAGGCATACCAAATGGCAGGCGAAGATACACCAGAACATCGAGGTTTACAACAACATCTATACGAACTCTTCCATATCCAACAGCTAACTGATAAATATATCATCAGTCTGTCGAGTGGTGAACTACGCAAATTCCAGCTCACTAAGACGCTCCTTGCAGATCCTCGCGTACTAATCATGGATAATCCGTTTATTGGACTTGATGCCACAACACGCGACCAACTCAAAGTATTGCTGAGCACCCTGGCTCATGAGCGCGCGCTACAGATCATCCTTGTGCTCTCCAAAACTGATGACATTCCAGACTTCATCACGCATGTCGTGGAGGTCAAACAAGGAGTGGTACAACCCAAATGCACATTAGAAGAATACAACAACAGACAACCAACTATACCTTCACACGTCCTCTCCGAAGAGAAACGCGAAGCTATCATCCAATTGCCCAACAAAGCCAATGACTATACAGCACATCAGGTTATTGCCATGCATCAGGTGGGCATACGCTATGGAGAACGAACCATCTTGAAAGAACTCGATTGGACGGTATGCGATGGAGAGCGTTGGGCGCTCAGCGGACAGAACGGAAGCGGAAAATCCACTCTTCTCTCTCTGGTATGCGCCGACAACCCTCAAAGCTATGCTTGCGACATAACACTTTTCGACAGACAACGCGGATCGGGAGAGAGCATCTGGGACATCAAACGACATATTGGATATGTATCTCCTGAAATGCATAGAGCTTATCAAAAAGACCTTCCTGCCGTTCGCATCGTAGCAAGCGGACTGAAAGATTCTGTAGGACTCTACGTCAAACCCAATCCCGAAGAATACGAAATATGCAGATGGTGGATGGATATCTTCGGACTCGAAGGACTCTACGACAGACCCTTTCTCAAACTGTCAAGTGGTGAACAACGACTCGTACTCTTGGCTCGTGTCTTCGTTAAAGACCCACAACTCATTATCCTTGATGAACCACTCCACGGGCTCGACCTCTACAATCGCCGTTTGGTGAAAGATGTGATAGAAACCTTCTGCCAACGTCCACACAAGACAATGGTCATGGTGACCCACTACGAAGAGGAACTACCCAACAATATCACTAACAAGATTTACTTAATCAAACAACAATAACATATTATATATGAAGAAGTTATTTATTGTACTAATGATGGCTTTCTGTGCTAATGCGCAAGCACAGGAAATCTTCAACGAGATTAAACACAAAGCCTTCGATGCTGTGAGCAACGAACAGACTTTGCCAATCATGAAACAGATCAATCAGTTTAAACTCGATGCGCTCAATTATCTTGCTATAAGCATGCAGGAACAGATGCCAGACGCACCAGTACTCTATCTTGACGAACAGGCATTAGGACTGAACAATTTCATTACAGCATATATCATGCAACTGGTAAAAATGAATAATATGCCCGATGCTGCACAAGTGAAGATCACCAAGATTTTTATCGATGCCTCCGTGTCAAACCCGCTCTTCAACGACAAGGAAGAAGAACCTGCACACAGCTATCTAAACAATGCCAGCAGCATCACACGATTCTCACTCGATACCGACTGGCCTCGGGCTTTGGCTGCTGTTCAAGCACAACTGAAAGACTAACATTACCCAAAAACTAACAATAACAATAACAAAAACAGATCAACAACTATGGAAAGAACATGGAGATGGTTTGGCAAAAACGATAAGATAACGCTTGCCATGCTAAAACAAATCGGTGTGGAAGGCATCGTAACTGCTCTTCACGACGTACCTCTTGGTGAAGTTTGGACCAGAGAAAAAATCAAAGATCTCCGCGAATATATCGAAAGCTACGGCATGCGATGGAGCGTCGTGGAATCATTACCCGTGGTAGAGACTATCAAATACGGAGGTCCTGACCGTGACCAACAGATAGAAATCTATAAGGAATCGCTCCGCAACCTATCGGCTGAAGGCATCCATACCATCTGTTACAACTTCATGCCCGTACTCGACTGGGCTCGTACAGACTTGCTTCACGCGAATCCTAACGGTTCGTCAAACCTATTCTTCTCTTATGCAGAATTTGCCTATTTCGATATTTATATACTCAAAAGACAAGGCGCACGCGAAGAATGGGCACGCTTCCAATTCCCAGCTGGCGTAGGTGAAGGACGTAACGTACTGGAAGAGGCTGATGCGCTCGCCAAAACCATGACTCCAGAGAAAGACCATCAACTGGTAGAAAACATCGTTATCAAAACGCAAGGTTTTGTAAGTGGCAACTTCAAAGAGGGCGACGAACACCCCCTCGAACTCTTCCACCAGTTGCTCGCAAACTATGATGGTATTGACAAGAATCAACTGAGGGAAAACATGAAATACTTCCTCAACGCTATCATGCCTACCTGCGAAGAGTGTGATATGAACATGTGTGTGCATCCCGACGATCCCCCCATCGAGATTCTCGGCCTCCCACGCATCGTACGCACCCAAGAAGATATCCAATGGTTCCTTGATGCTGTTCCTAACAAGCACAACGGACTGACCTTCTGCGCTGGGAGTCTCTCTGCTGGCGCTTATAACAATGTGGTGGAGATGGCACGTAAATTTGCACCACGCACCCATTTCGTACACCTCCGCTCTTGTCATATCTTCCCCAATGGCGACTTTACAGAAGCCTCACACCTTGGAGGACGTGCCGATATCATCGAATTGGCACGTATTTTCGAACAAGAGAATCCTGCGTTGCCCATGCGTGTGGATCACGGCATGACAATGCTTGGCGACGAGACTAAAGGTTATAATGCAGGCTACTCGTTCCTCGGACGTATGTTTGCCATGGGACAAGTACAAGGCATTCTCGCCACCGTTGACCGTGAATTAGGAATAGAATACAAACAACCCGGATTTTATGAATAACAACCTTTTCAACATTAAAGACAACGTTGTTGTCATCACAGGTGGAACAGGCGTTCTTGGACGTGCCATCGCTAAGTATCTGGCCCTTGAAGGAGCCAAAGTCATCATCCTCGGCCGTAAGGAAGAGGTAGGACAGAAAATTGCTTCTGACATCTGCGAAGCAGGTGGCGTGTGTGAGTTTATGAAAACTGACGTCATGAACCAAGAGGTCGTTCAGCAAAACTGCGACGACATCATGCGTAAATACGGACGTATCGACACTCTCCTCAATGCTGCGGGAGGTAATATGCCGGGCGCTACCATCGCTCCCGATAAAACCTTCTTCGACCTCGATGCCTCACAGTTCCAGACTGTTCTCAATCTGAACCTCACAGGAACGGTCATCCCCACCCAAGTATTTCTTCGTCCCATGGTAGCTCAGGGAAAAGGTAGCATCATCAACTTCTCTTCGATGGCTGCTTTCCGTCCCATGACTCGCGTATGTGGTTATGCTGCTGCCAAGGCTGGTATCAGCAATTTCACAGCATATATGGCAACAGAATGTGCCAAGAAGTTTGGCGAAGGAATTCGCGTCAACGCCATTGCTCCCGGTTTCTTCATTACCGAACAGAACCGTGCTTTGTTGACCAATCCCGATGGTACCTTCACACAGCGTGGTCAGGATGTGATTCGTCAGACTCCCTTCGGCCGCATGGGTGATCCTGAAGAACTCTGTGGCACAATCCACTATCTGATGTCAGAAGCTGCAAAATTCGTCACCGGTACCGTAGCTGTTGTTGACGGAGGTTTTAATGCTTTTGCCATGTAAGTTCCAAACAATACATCATACTCCAAAGGAGAGCCACACCTCGTGTGACTCTCTTTCTTTTTCCAGAAAGTTTTAGTATTCCTTATAAATTTTCTGTGTATGATTATAAAAAGAGAGTTATGATTACGGTATAAGACAAAAAGAGATTCTCAAGGCAGAGAACCTCCTGCGACTCATTATATGTTGACCACAAGTCCATCGTATGCCATGCGAATATGAGGAGGCAAGATATTATTGACCTCATCATGTTTACCTATGCTATGTGCCGCATGAGTAAGCCATGTTTGACGTGCTCCTATCTTTTTCGCAAATGCCACCGCTTCATCAAGCGTCTGGTGTGAATGATGCGGAGTACGGCGAAGCGCGTTAACCACCAGCACTTCTGTTCCTTTCAGATATTCCAATTCACTATCTGCAATGGTTTTCATATCTGTAATATATGTCAATCCACCAATCCGATAACCTAAAATGGGCAAGTCGTGATGCATCACCTGTATCGGCATGATATCAATACCGTTGATGTTAAACACCTCATGAGGATGAATCTCATGAAGTCTGATGACAGGAGTATTGGGATAGCGATGTTCTACAAAACAATATGGAAGCATCTTCAATAACGATTGACGTGCAATAGGGTCCGCATAGACGTTCACCTCTCCAAACTGACAGAAAGGCCTGACATCATCAAGTCCTCCTACATGGTCATAGTGGGCATGGGTGATAAGGATTCCATCTATCCGACTGAATGGCAAGGGCATAATCTGTTGACGGAAGTCTGGCCCACAGTCGATAAGCAAGCGTGTGTCTCCCTCCTCTAACAGCGCCGAACATCTCAACCTTTTATCATGTGGATCTTGACTGCTACAGGTAGGACATTGGCATCCAATGGTAGGAACGCCACACGATGTTCCAGTACCGAGGAAGGTTATTTTCATATAATATTCACTTCTGGTTTGATGGTTATTCCGAATTTTTCTTTCACATCGCGCTGGATCATCCGGCAAAGATCAACAATCTCCTGACCGGTAGCATTACCACGATTCACCAACACTAAGGCCTGACGATCGTGAACGCCTGCATGTCCTACGGTACGTCCCTTCCATCCACATTGGTCTATCATCCATCCTGCAGGAATCTTCTCGTGATTTGCATCGATGGTATAGTGTGGCATATTCTCATATTGTGATGCCAATGCCTCATATTGTGATCGTTCCACAATGGGATTCATGAAGAAACTTCCTGCATTTCCCATAACAGCAGGATCAGGCAGTTTCTCTTGTCGTATGCCGATGATGACCTCTCTCAATTGACTTGCTGTGGGATGAGTCATGTTTCGCCTTTCAAGTTCGCTGCGAATGTTACCATAATCGAGTTTAGGTTGAAAATCTCTTTGGGTACGATAGGTCACATGGGTGATCAGATATTGATTCTTCCATTCTCCTTTAAACCGACTCTGACGATATGCGTACCGACAAGCAGCGGCATCTATGAGCTGTAACGCTCCCGAAGCGATTTCGATGGCTTCAATGGTCTCTATAAAGTCTTTCACCTCAACACCATAGGCACCGATGTTCTGTACCGCGCTGGCACCCACATCACCCGGAATCCACGAGAGATTCTCCATGCCGTAATATCCATGCTTCACACTATAATCTACTACATCATCCCATACCTCGCCGCTTCCACAGCGTAGGGTGTCCTTCTGTGGTGTTATGCCTTTGATGGCTGAGCGCACGACAATGCCTTTGAAATCCTGTGTCAACAGGAGATTACTTCCACCTCCAATAATCAGAAAAGGTTGGGCTGACTGACGAAGAATGTCGGCCACAGCTTTTGCTTCATCGGCAGTCGAATATTCCAAGAAGCGGTCACAACGGGCTTCAATACCAAAGGTATTGTGCTGCTTCAAACTATAGTCATGAATATCTTTCATAGCGTTGTTCCTATTTATATTAGGTAGAGAGTTTAGACAGCATCCATTTTCCTCCTTCGTGTCGGAAGGTCAGTTCTGTCTCCAAACCATTAGCGATACCTCTAAGCACGAACACCTTACATTTTCCTGCTTTATGATTGGTACCATAGATAATGTTATAAATCATATCCGTAGGTAATTCAGGTGCAAAAGCTGGCCACGTATCTGGTGTTATCACTCCTTCCATCTCATTGAAGTCATCGTCAGGATCCGGTCCCACAAAATCTACCGTCTCTCGGAGATGGTGCATCTGATAGTCGGCATTAGAAGCAAAATGCTCGTAAAAGTCAAGAAACGATGCATTATGTGATTCATGCAAAGGAATGTGTATGATCTTCTGCATCATCCATCTTCCGTTAATACGGTCGAAGACATACTGTTTGATGGATTTCGAGTGAAAATATATTTTCTCCACCACAGCATGTGAGACAGAAATCTGCTTGGTTTCTTCCAATTGTTTCTCGCTGTCGAAAATCAGCGTATAGAAATCTTGTCGCATGAAGAAATTCTCCATATGCCATTTGCTTTTAGGCAACAATTCAATATCGTCTCCACGTACGACAGGTAGTGGAAACTTAATACGGCTGTATTGTAATTTCCTATTGGCGGCGAAATTGAATACAAAATCATCAAACAGCTCATCAGCCGCTTTTGGCATCGGCTCCTCTTCGATTGCCTTCATCTCGTTGTCAGCAACTGTAGAGTCAACAGTCGCAGTAGTGTCAGCAACCGTTTCTTCGGTAGATTCTACCGTTTTGTTACCCTGGCAACCAGCCAGCAAACAGACCATAACATAAAACGCAATCCAATATCGTTTCATCATTGACCTCCATCTATTTTATAAACTTCTCTCAATTTTTCGGCAAAGGTACAAAAAACTCCCAACTCCTAATCCATAATTCTTATTTTTTTTATACCTTTGCAGAAAATTTAGTTTTATATCAATGATTATGATACTCGACAAGATAAACCAACTCTTAGACGAAGTGCGGCAAATGACGGCCGCCAACGCAGAAGAGGTAGAGCAGTTACGACTGAAATACCTCAGCAAGAAAGGTGCCATTACAGCTTTGATGAACGATTTCCGCAATGTTCCAGCCGACCAGAAAAAGACTGTGGGCATGAAAATCAACGAACTCAAGCAAATAGCACAGGAGCGCATCAACCAACTCAAGACTGATACCGAAACAGTAGAATGCGATGCGCAACATATCGACCTCACACGCACACCCTACCCCATCGGATTGGGTACACGTCATCCGCTCACTATTGTTACCAACGAGATTATCGACATCTTCTCGCGTATGGGATTTGTATTAGCCGATGGACCTGAAGTAGAGGACGACCTCCACGTGTTCACCCGTATGAACTTTGCTGCAGACCATCCTGCACGTGACATGCAAGATACTTTCTTTGTGTCACAACATCCTAACGATGTCACCAAAAATATCCTGCTCCGTTCCCATACCTCAAGTGTACAGGCTCGCGTGATGGAGACTACCCAGCCTCCTATCCGCATCATCTGCCCCGGACGCGTATATCGTAACGAGGCCATTACCGCCCGCGCTCATTGTTTCTTCCATCAGGTAGAAGGATTGTATATCGACAAGAACGTATCGTTTACCGACCTCAAGCAGGTATTGTTGTCCTTTGCACGTGAAATGTTTGGTGCAGATACCAAGATACGTCTTCGTCCAAGCTATTTCCCATTTACCGAGCCCAGCGCTGAGATGGACATCTCTTGCTTCATCTGTGGCGGAGAAGGCTGCGGATTCTGCAAGCACACAGGATGGGTAGAGATTCTCGGTTGTGGTATGGTCGATCCCAATGTTCTCGAACAATGCGGTATTGATTCAAGCGTTTATAGCGGCTATGCCTTTGGTATGGGTGTTGAACGCATTACCAACTTAAAATACCAGGTAAGCGACCTCCGCATGTTCTCTGAGAACGACGTCCGCTTCCTCCACGAATTCGAGTCAGCCGACTAATTTCATCACACCAACATATTCAAGAAGGCTCCTGTCATCAGCGAGCCTTCTTTTTTGTTGCTATACTCAACCATAGTCTTTCGTCTGTACGGCAAAGTTCTAACCGTTTCAAGGCTTCCATGAAAATTACTTTTGCGCCACAAGAATAATCATTCCAATCATTCAAACAAAAGTATCATCCTCTCCTTATAGGAATAATACGGATAGAGGTAGTAGTCTTACGCTTCTCAAACCATAATCAACAGAAAGGTTGAACAGCTATAGAATGTAGAAAAGAAAGACCATATTCGATAAGAAATAATCTGTTAGGGAACTTTCCGAAAAATTGCGAGTTCTAGATTTACTTTTTTTACACGGCATCACCATAAGAGACTAATCTGCAAAAGGTGTCACACATACTACTTTTGAACAAAAAAAACAGCGTAAATACATCATTTACGCTGCTTGTTGGTAGTCGATAGGGGAATCGAACCCCTATGCCAAGATTGAGAATCTTGTATCCTAACCATTAGATGAATCGACCATCATTCTTTTGTCTTTTTAGGAAAGCCCAGCGGAAGCTGGGGGATTCGAACCCCCGGTACGGTAACCCGCACGGCAGTTTAGCAAACTGCTGGTTTCAGCCACTCACCCAAACTTCCTAACCGGTTGTTCTTTCTTAACCTTAGGCGTTTTCTCTCAAACGCGGTGCAAAGGTACTACATATTTTTGAGAACACCAAATATTTTGAAAAATTTTTCTGATTTTTTTCTGCATTATGCCCATTTTTTCTGCTTTTCCACCGCAAGCCCTACCCTCTTGAGCCATATATTGACGATTCTTGAGTTTTCCGCACATCCCTTAGACATTCTCCACCCCACACTTCGGACAGATACCTTTGCGATGCATCCTTGCGCCACAATTGCCACAAACATACCGATAATGCGAATACCGGAAATAGCGCCACAGGGCAAAGATGATATAGACAACAAGAAATAGGAAACCTATATAATATAAGGTAGTGATGCTGAAAAGAACATAATCGACTGCACATACTCCAGCAAGTCCGCATAAGTAAAGCAACCCTTCAGAAGGCTCCAAACGATGCACTACATCATCTATCGTCGCCACACCTACGATAAGGATGGCCCATACGGAGGCAATAAAGAGTGCAAGGAACCACGGTAGCGAAAACGGGTTGAGCGAAGGGTGATAATAGAAATGTCGCCACGATTCGGGACTGAACATCTGTATGGATGCATAGAGCGTTGCAGAAGAGGCGATGAGTATGCACAACAATGTAGGATAGAACGAATCAATATCGTTGAAATGAACTATACGCGCATTATGGCGCATCAAACGACGAAGACCGTATGCCACTACGACAACAACCAATAATGCCAGGAATAGCAACAGATGGGTATCTGAAAAGAAATCTATAAACTGGGAAATGGGGTCGTTGGGCGATACGCAAGGCAACATCTCGCTCTCACGAATCCATCCCTGTGTCATCTGGTCGCGCGCCACCTTCACCCAAACGGAATCTATCGTATCTGACGAGATGGTCTTGATGTCGGCCACAACAAGGGGATCGCCTTTCAACACATATAGCGTATCGAAAGCCTGAGATCCTGCCTCATCGGAAATGGGCATCTGGCTGGCCTTAACCACGAAGTTATAGTTCTGAGAATAATGATGGGTAGTAAAGAACGACAAGGAGTCTATCTGACGCTCGGTAAGGTCCCATGCGTCAGGCGAAACAGGTCCATGGTTGTAACAGGCAGACAACAACAGGACGATCACACACAACAGGCTATTTTTCACTTTCTCCATAGACATTCATCTGACAATGACGACAATCAAACTCTAAACGAAACCTACGACCATCAGACAATCGCAGAAACAAGGGTTCCCTCCAATGGGCCTTTGTCCCGCCATGTTTCACACAACCGCCAAGCGCATAGCGCAGACAATGGCGACATTGCATCAACAAGGAAGCCTTCTGTCGTGATGACTGGAGTTCGAATGCTTGTTCGGAAGGATGAAGCCCTTGTGAGATATAAAAGTCGCGTGCCTTTGCGTTGGAGATATTATACAGATAGTCATACGGATAAAGGGCCGACACAGACGCGGGAATGTGGGCCGGTAAAACTTTAGACTGACCATCCGCTTGAGGAGTGGGCGTCATGAGTTTTTCGACAAGACGCCTGCGCAGATCTGCGAGGAAACTGCTGGGGATGAAATAATTGAAATCATCACTCATCTCCACCTGCTCGCAAAGATAGGGTGTTCCTCCGAGTTTCGAGAGTTGCCTGACGATATTGTCGCGTTGTGGTTTCTCTGAAGCCTGATGCTCACAGGCAATACCTACCGAAACCTCGCCAACCGAGAGATTAAAGCCTTGTTCGTCGGCTGCCAACCGCATGATGATGGGAATCTTGCGTTCTGCACTCGGACGAGAGAGTAGTTTTTCAAATTCCTGGTCGTTATTACGATAGAGTGCCATTCCTGGACGAAGATTCCGAGGCATCTTTTGAGGATAGAGTCTGTTGCCTTCCGCTCGGTTGACACGGAATCCTTCCAGTTCGCGGTCTCCCGTAATGAAACACAATCCGTCACCATTGGCAAATGCAGCTGTTCCTGCAACATTAAAGGAGTTGTTGCGTATCTCTTTCACATATCCCACATACTCGCCCATGGCCTTTGGTGTATCGGGAGAGAAGATGTCTGGTTGGCGTCCATTCAGGAAATAATGTGTAAAACCACGGTTAAAGGTCTTTTTCAGATTGGGTGTGAAGGTATAGCTGCACGTTCCCTTCGAAGCGCGGCAATAGCGATCAGGCTGATTGGCAACAATCTTATTGAGGCGAAGGTTATAGGCAGCCACGACATTTTTTACATAGGTGACATCCTTCAACCTTCCTTCTATCTTGAATGAGGTGGCTCCTGCTTCGACGAGTTGATCGAGCACATCCGCCTGATTGAGGTCTTTCAACGACAAGAGGTGGCGCTGGTGTTCGATTTCGCGTCCTTCTGCATCGACAAGGTCGAATTTCATACGACAGAACTGCGCACACGCTCCACGGTTGGCAGAACGTCCGAAACAGTATTGCGACGCATAGCAGATACCGCTATAGCTGACACACAAGGCTCCATGAACAAACACTTCGAGTTCGACATCTGGCACAGCCTCATGGATGCTTCTGATTTCCTCTACCGATAGTTCGCGTGCCAAGACCACCCGTTGAAATCCCAATTCTGCCAGCCATTTCACCTTATCTGCCGTACGATTGTCGGTCTGTGTGGAGGCATGAAGCGCTATAGGAGGCAACTGGAGTTTGAGCAGTCCCAGATCTTGTACGAGAATGGCATCAACCCCCGCCCCATGGAGTTCGCAGATAAGTGACAGCGTGTCGTCGAGTTCACCATCATAAATAATGGTATTGACCGTCACATAGACTTTTGCACCAAACAGATGGGCATAGTCGCACAACTGTCTGATGTCGTCCACACTATTTCCCACAGCAGCCCTTGCTCCGAAACGTGATGCTCCGATATATACGGCATCGGCCCCATGGTCAATAGCAGCAATACCGCAGGCAAGGTTCTTGGCAGGTGCCAGCAGTTCCAGTTTTCTCATCGTATAGTATTGATATCGAACGGTGTTGCTTGATATACGTAATAGTTGATCCAATTGTTATAAAACAGATTGGCGTGGGCCCTCCATGTGACAAGGGGCTCATTGGATGGATTATTGTCTTTATAATAGTTCTTGGGCAAATCCACATCGTCACGTATGCCACAGTCTCGTCGATACTCCTTGTCAAGAGTATTGGGAGCATATTCCAGATGGCCGGTAATAAAGAATTCTCTACCCTCTCGCGCCATCACAATACTCACTCCGCTTTCCGGTGATTCGGCAATCAGGCTCAGCTCATGCTGCTTTTCTATGTCTTCGCGATGAATCTCGGTATGTCGGCTATGCGGCATCTGAAACACATCGTCAAAGCCTCGGAAGATAGGGAGCTTGGACTGTAATGTATGTTGGGGGAATACGCCAAACATTTTCTTGGGCAACTGGTATTTCGGCACTCCGTAATGGTAGTACAATCCCGCCTGCGCAGCCCAGCAGATATATAATGTACTAGTCACGTGCGTACGTGCCCATGAGAATATTTCTGTCATTTCATCCCAATAGGTGACATCTTCAAAATCAAGAGTCTCGACGGGTGCACCGGTAATAATCATGCCATCATAACGCTCCTTGCGCATCTGCTGGAAATCTCTGTAGAACATCATCATGTGTTCGATTGGGGTGTTCTTTGGCGTGTGGCTTCTGAGTTTCATGAAGCTCACTTCCAACTGCAAAGGTGTATTTGAAAGCAGACGGATCAGGTCTGTCTCAGTAGTTATCTTCAATGGCATCAGATTGAGAATCACAATCTTCAACGGGCGGATATCCTGCATGTGGGCGCGTGAATCGTCCATCACAAAAATGTTTTCCTTTTTCAGCAACTCTATTGCCGGTAATTGATCTGGTAATTTTAAAGGCATGTTTCTTTCAGTTTACTTTTTCAACACAATCTTTTTCAATACAATCTTTTTTATATATCCTCAATGGCTCTCAGCAACAGCAACAACACAAGCCGACACGTTGTCGAAACCTCCGGCTTTGATAGCTGCCTCACACAAAGCGTTGGCATCCTTCCCTTCATTGAGTAATTTTTCTATATGTTCATCATCTACCATATCGCTGAGTCCGTCAGAACACAACAGGAAGGTACAACCAGCTTTTACATCATTGGTAAACTCGGTAAAGTCGAGAAACGAGGTGGTACATCCTGCTCCGATACAGTTGGTGATGACGTTGGAATGGCGTTTTACACCAGTCATTACGTTCAGACTGTGGTCTGTCGTGATTTGCTTCAGTTTACCATCTGACAGCATATACAGACGACTGTCTCCGCAGTTCATCCAGAAATAGTTTCCTTCGTAATATAGTATTCCAACGAGTGTGGTACCCATTTCCTGAAGCGTGCGGTCTTCAACACCACGCGAAGAGATGATCTTATTGATGGAAACGAGCCACTCCACCATAGCTTCACACAAGGCACCTTCGCTCATATGTGCAGGTAGGTCGTGGATGAAGAAATGTAGATTTCTTAGCGTCTCCTCGCTGGCAACTTCTCCGGCATTATGTCCGCCCATTCCGTCTGCCAAAGCCACAATAAAACGATCCTTGTTTTCTGTAAAGAACTGCAAGTCACAGGCCTCACTCCTTACATACTTGTTTTCCACCAGAATCATATCCTCATTATTGCTTCGAATACATCCGACACGACTCGATGCAGTTATCGTTATCTTACTCATATCTTATCTTATCATTATTTTATACTTACTTGTAAACTGACATTTGCTATGGTCAGAATATCTCCATTCTTAACAGACATCGGCACATCGGGCAACAGATCCCGTTGGTTCAGCTTCGTTCCGTTTGAAGAATGCTTGTCTATGACACACCATCCGGAATCTTGTTTGAAGAGCAGTTGGGCATGAACACCCGATACATACATGTTGTTGCTGAAGAATTTTGCGTATGGACCTTGGCGGCGTCCTATGACAGCCCCGTTCACTCCTACGATGCGGATGGCCAAAGAAGAGTTGTATAACAACAGCATGGGCATTCCCTTGATTTGCGGGACATCGTTGGGAATTGTTTCCATATTGCCCTTCGTTGCCTGACCGATGGTTACCGACTGGCTGACAAACGACGTTGACAAGGAGGTCATATTATTGCGCTCTTCCCGCTTCTTCTGTAATTCATCGTAACTGATCATCAGACCGCCACAATGGGTACACCGATGACCCAGTCCTACCCTACCACAACTGCTGCAATAGAGTAATGCCTGACCACATTGATCGCAGAAGCGCGAATCGTCGTCGATCTCTTCTTTACAATTAGGACATATTATCATAATTTCTTTTCTACGTAGATTCTTATTTTATTTGCAATTCCCCTCACGACCTACACGTCACAGATGTCTTCTGGCATAATGGTCTGATAGGTTTCTTTGGTCACCTCCTGCATACCGCTGACTCTGACGGAGAGTTGCTGGATGGTTGCATCGAGCAGGTTGCGCATTTCTCGTGCATTACCGAAATTCTGATCCTTCGATACCACTTTTCTGCAGATCAGGTCCATCAACTTAAATTCAGCTGCTGGCGACAAGGTGTAATTGTCTTTCTGTGCCATCTTCTTGAAAATGGCCAGCAACTCGTCTTCATTATAGTCGTCTATCTGCATCTTATGTGTGAAACGGCTGGCAAGACCTGGATTGGTCATCAGGAAATTTTCCATCTGATCCTTATAGCCTGCAGCAATAACCACATACTTGCCACGGTCGTCTTCCATCCGTTTCATCAACGTATCGATGGCTTCCTTACCATACTGGTCGTTTTCTGCCGATAGCGTATAGGCTTCGTCGATAAACAGGATGCCGCCCATGGCTTTGTCACACATATTATTGACGATCTTGGGAGTCTCGCCCATGTATTTTCCTACCAACGTGGCACGACTCACTTCCACCACGTGACTTGTCGGGAGAATCTCCATGCTTTGCAACACTTCTCCCATCTTACGGGCGATAGTGGTCTTTCCCGTTCCGGGATTACCCATCAGGATGAAGTTCATAGACATCTGCTGCACTTTTCCTGCGCCCATGGCGGCACGTTGCTTCATGAACATGCTCTGTACTGCCAGACGACGGATCATGTTCTTGACCGAACGCATGCCCACAAACTCGTCCAGTTCTGACAATACTTCGTCCAATGGGCGTGCTTGCTCGTTACGTCCGTCTGCCAAATCGTCTTCCACGATTTTGAACATATCTTCCTGATTGAAATTCGGATCGCTCATCTGTTTCATCAGGCGCTGGCTTTGTTTCTCTACTGCCGAGTCGAAAAGGCGGCGTGCCTCTCGCGCATTACCGAAATTCTTGTCCCGTCGCAGATACATCTGCTCAAACTGCCGGTGAATGGCGTTGGTGGTTGATGCATCGATGGTGAATTTCTTTGCCGTCGCCATATTGATGAATATCTGCGTCAACTCATCAGGCGTATAATCGTCGAAATGGATGGTCTGGGTAAAACGACTCTTCAGTCCGGGGTTAGAACTGATGAAATCATGCATCTGGTCCGTATATCCGGCAACAATACAGATGAACTTTCCACGGTCATCCTCCAAACGCTTCAACAGGGTGTCTATGGCTTCACTACCGAATGTGTCGGCATCGCTGGTCTTGAGCGTATAGGCCTCGTCGATAAACAATACGCCTCCCAAGGCTGAATCGATCACCTGGTTGGTCTTAATAGCTGTCTGTCCGGAATAGCCCGCTACGAGTTTGCTGCGGTCGGCTTCTACAAGCTGACCTTTCGACAGGATTCCGAGTGTACGAAACACATCTGCCATGATGCGGGCAACGGTAGTCTTACCGGTTCCCGGATTTCCTGTAAACACATAGTGTTTTCCCTGGAATGTATCCGTCTCTCCACGGCGAATCTGCAGATTGAGAAACGAGACAAGATTGGAAATCTCCTGTTTTACCGCAGCAAGACCCACCATGCCATGGAGCTTCTCGAGACACTCGTCGTAGTTGACACTCTTGGGAGCCTGATAGGGAATATCCACCTGCTCTATCGTCATCAACTGCTGATTGTCGAGACTGTTGATGTCAAGGCGTTGCAGACGTTCTGCCTGACGGGTACAGATTTTGTCAAACAACTGACGCATCGTGCGGCCGTTGGCAAAATCCTTGTCGCGCGACTGATACATCTCCTTGATCATCTTGCGCGCCAATCCTTCTGCCGCCTCGCTAAATTCGTATTTCTTCTCCTTGGCAAACATGTTCATGATGTCGAAAAGTTGCTCTGGAGAGTAGTCTTCTATATTCAGGAAATAGCTGAATCGACTTCTGAAACCCACGTTGATACGGAACAGATTTTCCATCTCCGACCGATAACCTGCAGCAATAACAACAAATTTGCCGCGGTCGTCCTCCATTCGTTTCATCAGCTGTTCAAGGGCCTGCGCTCCTTGCGTGTCGCGCTCGCCCGTCTGACTGAGTGGCGCCAGCGTATAGGCTTCGTCCACGAAAAGGATGCCGCCCATGGCCTTATCACACAGGCGATCTACGATCTTCGGAGTCTCGCCCTGGTATGGACTCACCATCTTCGACCGGTCGGCTTCTACCACATGACCGCTGTCGAGATAACCTATCGACTCCAGTATCTCGCCCAGTTTCCGGGCGATGGTCGTCTTACCGGTTCCGGGATTACCCGTCAGCACGATATGTATGCCGGCTTTCTCTTGATCGCCGAGTCCCCGTTGTGCACGTTCCACACTATTCTTCACGCTATAGGCAATCTCGCGCACGGTCTTCTTGACTTCATCCATTCCGATGAAGCAGTCAAGGTCTTTGAGAATGTCATCCACAGAACGTTCTGCAGGAACATATCCTCTGATGTCACACTCCTCAACGGTATCGGCTTGGGCTCCCCTGCTGATGAAAGAGGTGAAGATATCTTCTGCGGTCTTCACGGCAAGATGTCCGTATCCGAAGGTCTCGTCCTTGATCTTCAGTTGATACTGGAAGAACCGTTGCAACTTATGATCTGCAGCCTGGGTAAAGGAGGTTATGGCGTATTTCTTCCGTAACTCCAGTTTACAGATCTCACAGAGTTCTGCATAGCCTGGTGCAGGCAACCGGAAAGTATATTTGAAGCGGTTCTGCGCCGCAGGATTATTGCTCAGGAAGTCGTCAAGTCCCTTGGGAAGTCCCGAAATGATCACGATAGGATTCTCGTTCCATTTGTCCATTTCCACAAACAACTTGTCGAGCGGGTTGACCTGATTGGAATAACGGTCTGGCAACAGTTTCTGTACGTTGTCAAAGAAGAGAATACCGTTGCGCGCCTTTTTCACATTATCGTCCCATTTATCCACAAAACGCTGGTAATCCACGGCGTCAACCATGGTCAACTTGGGTTTCTCGATAATCTTATGTTGATAGAAATAGTCGCGAATGACCTCGGCCAAGGCGGTCTTTCCCGTACCTGTCTCACCAATAATAATGGTATTGATGCTCAACCGGATATTGACAATATCCTTGCGCGATTGTAAATAGGTATAGGTATCTACTACGGTCTTCAACTGACGCTTCACCTCGTCAAGACCGACCATGCGGTCAAGCACGTGTTTTGTGGCAAGAGGTTGGCCGCACCACTTGCAGAATTTCGCTATCGAGCGATTTTCTTTATGACATTTCTCACAGACCATAATTATTCTACATCTCTTTGCAACTGATTGACAACTTTGGTAGGATTGAGCCGCCAGTTGTCCAAATCAGGATTCTTCACATTCAATAGCTTCGGGCTATAGACCAGCAGTTCCATGACCATGATGAGCACCATGACAGACCACAGCAGGTAGTGGGCTACCGACTCTCCGCTGATGGAACGTATCTGATTGGAGACATCGTCCAACAGTCCGAACTTAGAACCCTTAAACCGATAACTCTTCTGTCTGAAGGTGAAGTACAAGGGTTCCAGCAGGGAGGTCTTGATGTCGTCGTCCATCACCTCGTCTATCAGGTTTCCGTCATTACGTCTTTCCTTCCGGTAGTCGGTAAAATAGCAGATGGCCATATATACGGCTGTAATGACGATTACTACCGGGACAAACATAGCGGGGGCCGTTTTCTGCGTATGCCGCAGAATGGCCACAGGAATATAGGTAGAGAAGAGTCCCAGACTTCCCCATAATGCCGAGAGCACGAATCCGAAACCGTGGAAATAGGCTCGCATGGCTATGATAAGTGCCATGATTCCTCCCACAGGCAGTACGATGGTGAGTCCGGCATGTTCCAGCAAATACTCGCGTCCGCTGATGCCGCAGACCGCCAGCATCAGAATCCACAGTACGCATAGCGCATAAAAGACCATGCGCAACATGCGTTCCTTCATATTGGCGCGGATATAATCGCCATGCACGCGTTCAAATTTCTGCGCGGTTTGTGTTTTCGCCTCACAATACCTTTTATAATAGGTCTGCGTCTGGTCTATCTCTCCTAATGCCAGTATCCATTGTTCCAGACTCCGTTCGTAACTGTATGACTCGCGGAAGTCTTCTTTCGGATTCTCGTGGTAGAAGATCGACATCCATTGCTTCAACGCACCCCGTTGGAGTTCGCCAATGAGTACTGTACGCTTCCCATACTGCTGCATCGCCTTGACATCATGCAGTTCGATACCGTCCTCCAACATATAGGTTGGACAGACGCCGAGCATCATGCAGAAGCGATAGGCTGCCGTACGGAGGTCGTAAACTCCCAGGCGTTCGGTATTCTCATCGCTCGACATGTCGAAACATGAACGTGCCATATTGATTTGTTCCATCCATCCGTGCAACTGTGCGAAATAATGGAATCGGCCGTCGGGGTCTGAGTAATCGGCTATGGCTGCCGCAAAATCCTCATCATTACTATGCTGGGTATCGTGAAGCAAAGCGAGAAGACAGGCGCCAACGGCATCTGGAGTTTGTGCTTCGCGCAGGTCGAATGCCGCGTTGCGGTCGATATTATACAACACCTTATACCCCAGCGCCTTTGAAGGCTGCTGTCCTTCTGTCATGATGCGCAACGACTCACAGGCCATGCGATCTTCGTGTGCATACATCCACGACAGCAGGCGTCCGTCGCTCAGCGCCATCCATTCGTCGTCTGTACAGTCTTCATACCCGTAGGCTCTGACGATTTCCGAGATGTTGGATGATGGATATTTCGGAAGAAACGGTATTTCGCTATCTACCTCATAGGCCAACTGGAGTATCGCCTTACGCGAGTCTAATTGGCTGTCTTCGCGGAAATAACTTCTGAGGCGTTCAATATTAGCTGTTGAATGGCTTTCAAGATACAGGAACAGGCTGTCATTTTCGTTCTTCAGGGCCAGCGCATATTCATCGGAGGCTGCAAGTACAGAGATGACCACACTGTGAAGGTTGTCACATAGCTTTCCTCGGAGGTCCCGATACGGATAGGTAGGCTCCATGGCGTAGATGGCCGACATCAGACCTGCTGTCTGATCGACAGGATAGCGATTGCTGACGATATCCTTCAACGTAGCGCTAAGTTTTACATTACCACATTGTTCCAACCAACTGGTAATGTGACCGTTATAGAGATAGTTGATGGCAAGCTTCTCGTTATCTACCAACAAGGGGATGAGTTCATGCACATTATCCGCCACAAGGTTGCGCTCTGGATCTACCACGAAACTGCGATATTTCAGAAGTGGCGATGAAATATCCACGGGGACATTCTCTCCCAGGAACCAGCGCTCCACATGATTGTAGTCCCATCTGCTCTTTGGGTTGACAGCCGTCAGACCCAGTACGATCATCTTGACGCGTTCTGGCAGTTCGTTGATTCTTGGCAGACGTCCTTCGTTTTTCTTGCGCATCATCACGCGCTCATTTTGGCTGAACGGACTCTCTCCGAGCCACAGGGTCATCAAGGCGATTCCCAGCGAGTAGCTATCTACCGAAGGCGTAATCTCCACCTGGCCGTCAATCACGTCGTTATACATCTCCGGTGCTGCATAGGCAGGGGTACGCGCTTGTGTGGTCTTATGCATATCTTCATCGTCACGTATCACACTTGAGATGCCGAAGTCGCCCAGCACCAATTGCGTGTGATTCTCATCGCGGAAGAAGAAATTACTAGGTTTGATGTCTTTGTGGATGATATTGCTGTTGTGGCAATATTCCAAGGCTGCTGCGGCTTGCAGGGCAATACGTCTGAACTGATTGAAGTTACCGTCAAGGTCGTATTCTCCAAGATTACCTCCTCGCAGATATTCCATCAGTTCGTAGTCTCGGTTTTTGCCGTCAACGTATGTCTTGCCGTAATCCTGCACTTTGACAACCATTTCCATGTCAAAGTTCTGAATGATGCGCATCAACGTCTTGTTGATGCTGAAGTTGGGGTAATAGAGTTTCAGCACCTTCTCCCCTTCTCCGTCTTTCACCAGAAACACCTGTGCTTCACCAGAATGGTCGCTCAGACATTTGATATTCTGATAACATTTGCCTTTGAGAATGAAATCTCCTGTCTTTTCTTCATCGTCATTGGCAATTCTATTGGTACGAATGGTTTGGTCATCCGCCATGGCAGATGCCTGTACACGAAACGTTGCCTGTTGGACCCGTTGTGTCTGTTCCGGATTTACGATGGTCTTGTCTGTCATTTCTTATCATCTTTTATGTCGGAACTGCTCTTTGTTCCCAATACCACCCATTTGCCTCCAAGCTGTGGCTTGGCACATCCGCAAGGACTGCTGTGCATGGCGTGTTTATAGTTGCATACCCACGCGAGGCGTATGCCTTGTGGCTTGCAGGCCATAGTGTAGTTTCTGGCCATGATAGGCGACTCGGTAGGTCTGGTTGCAAGTTTTTCCAACGCTTCTGCCAGCGCCTCCATATTTTGCTGTTTCAACATCTCCAACTGTTTATCGGTCATGCGGTTGCGCGATGGAATCACGATGTCTTCCTCAGGCATCCCCGAGTCTTTCGCGAGAAGCGTCAACACGCGTTTTCTCAACTCATCGTTCTTTTTGTCGCGCAGACGGTCTTTCTCCGTACAGGCAGGCAGGATGCTTTCCAGAAGGTTGTACTCCTTGACGATCTCTTGCAGATGGATATAATCGGGCTCTTTCTGCAATCGCTTCACCATCTCCTTGGCTTCTGCCGTCAGCGGAGTACCGCATTTCTTGCAGAAAGCAAAATCATTCATCGTATGACAGGTCGGACATACCAGTCCTCCTCTCGGACTTCCACATTCGGGACAGTAGGCTTCGTTGCCGTGGAGCGCATAGCCGCAGTACGAACAAACGTCTTTGCGCACATACCGATGGCAGGTCTCACAGAAATCTGCTCCTGGGTCCATTTCTGCCCCGCAATAGGGACACGTAAGTTTTCCTATGGGTTGTCCACATTGTGCACAAAAGATGGATTCTTCTTCATTTTCTGCGCCGCAATACGGACATACTTTGACTTTGGCACGCAAGGTTTGCATTTCCGCCTGCTGCAAAACCTGATCTTCTTGGAGTTCTTGGCTTAGCAACATTTCCTGCGGACGTACTGTGCGCTGGTTTTGGTTTTTAATTGTCTGGTTATCTTCTATCATTACTACAAAGGTCGTAATATTCTTTTGCAAAGATACTTATTTTTTTTGAAAATATACTAAAAAAACCGCTGTAAATTATCATCTACAGCGGTTTTTCTTATAATTTCTTTTTATAAATGCCTCAAATCGGGTGTTTACCAGAGTTCCAAACGTTCTGATTTCGGAATAAACATCTTATCTCCTTCTTTGATGCCGAATGCCTCATACCACATGTCGATATGGGGAAGCGCACCATTCACACGCCAACGGCTGAGGGAGTGTGGGTCGCTCTTGGTGCGGTTGCGGATTTCGGCTTCGTTGATATTTCCTGCCCATACTCCTGCGTAGGCGAGGAAGAAGCGTTGCTCAGGTGTCAGTCCGTCGATCACGGGAAGGGCCTGGGTCTTGGTGGCGTTCTTCAGCGCGTAATAGGCCACCTGCAGACCGCCATGGTCGGCCAGGTTCTCACCAAGGGTCAGACGTCCGTTGGCATTGAGGTCGGGCAATACTTTGATATTGTTGAAGAATTCCACATAGCGGTCGGTACGTTCCGTAAAATTCTTCCCATCCTCAGCCTTCCACCAGTCATGCATATTACCGTCTTTGTCGTATTGTCGTCCCTGGTCGTCAAATCCATGGGTCATTTCGTGACCGATGACCACGCCGATCGCACCATAGTTGAAGGCGTCGTCTGCCTCTGGGTCAAAGAACGGGGGCTGAAGGATGCCGGCAGGGAAACAGATTTCGTTGGTGGTTGGATTATAATAGGCGTTGACGGTCTGCGGATTCATATACCAGTCGTCTTTGTCAACAGGCTTTCCTGCGGTATGGTTGATGTGCCATTTGTTCCAAAAGCGGTTACATTCCTTCATATTGTCATAATACGATTTCGACGGATCAATAGTCAGCTCGCTCATATCGGTCCATTTGTCGGGATATCCTATCTTGACATAGAAGGTGTTGAGTTTCAACAAGGCATTCACCTTGGTACTGTCGTCCATCCAGGTTTGTGCGGCAATACGCTCGCCCAGGGCGATACGGAGGTTTTCCACCAAGGTGGTCATACGCTTCTTAGAAGAGGCGGGGAAATACTTCTCTGTATAGATTTTTCCAAGGGCCTCACCCATCACGCCTTCCACCTGCGAGGTGGCTCTGCGCCAGAGGGGATGGTTTTCCTTGCGTCCTGCCATCACCTTGCCGTAGAAATCGAAACTGGCTTGTGCGGCTTCGTCGTTCAGCAGGTTGGCGGCGCCGTTGATGATGCGCCATTCCATCCAGTCGCGGTATGCCGGAGCTGAGAGACCGGCAATCACTTTCTCGGCACCTGCCATGAAGTCGGGCTGGCCTACGACGAGTGTCTGCAGGTATTTGCTGTCTATGCCTTTGGCATTCATCAGCTGTTCCAGTTGCAGATGGGGATATTTGCTCTGAAACTCCTGGAGCGTCATCTTGTTGTAGTTGGCTTTCGGGTCACGCAGCTGGGTATTTGATCGTGATACTTTCGCCAAAGCCATCTCTATCTTCATGACGTTCTGCATCTTCTTCTGTGCCGTCCCCGTCTTGAATCCGAAGAGTCGGAACATCTTCACGATGTGGAGCTTGTACGCCTCACGGATTTTTGTCGTGGCGGGATCATTCTCCAGATAGTAGTCTTTCTGTCCGAGGGTCAGTCCGCCTTGGTTGACGCCGAGGATGTTTTGCGTAGCATTCATCTCGTCGGCTCCGATACCGGCGCCATAGAACATGGGTGCTCCTGCGGGCATCATTTCCTTTTGGATGGCAAAGAGCTGACTGGTGGTCTTGGCGGCTTCAAGGCGCTTGAGGATGGGCTGTACGGGCGAGAGTCCGTCTTTTTCTCTGCGGTCTGTATCTACAGCCATTTTGTAAAGGTCGCTTAACTTACGCTCTACCGTTCCTTCGGCATAGCTGTTCTCTTGCAGCTCCTTCAGGATGCCGTTGATGCGCTTGGTATTGTTTTCTGCCAGGCGGTCAAAACTTCCATAGCGTGAATAGGCTGCCGGCAGAGGGTTGGCTTTCATCCATCCGCCACAGGCATAAGTGAAGAAATCGTCTCCAGGACGGGCACTCTGATCCATGTCGGCCAGAGACAATCCCGATTTCAGTTGTTGCTGGGCCATCGAAGGAATGGCCATCGTTGTAACTGCCATCATTAGAAGTAGTTTTTTCATTTCCATAATATTATTGATCTTTGTTCGTCATTTCGTTAATGCGTCATACGCTTCTGAGAGTTGTTCCCAGCGCTCCACTTCTTCGTCGAGGGCTGCCTTGATATTGGTATATTCGGTCACCAGTTCCATATTGGATGCCTGTGCGGGGTCCATGAGGAGTTGGTCCAACTGTTTCAGGCGGTCTTCCATCTCGCTGATCTTCTTCTCCGAAGCGGCTACGGCCTTTTCTGCCTTACTGATCTTCTTCTGCTGTTCTTTGCGTTCGGCATACGACAGGGCTGGCGATTTTTCGTCTGATTTTTTCTCTGCTGCCTTGGGTGTCTTTTCTGCCGCAGGCTTCGTTTCCAACTGGCTCAGTTCGTCAATACGCTTCGACTGTAGGAAATCGTAGATGCCTCCGAGGTGTTCTCTGATGCGTCCTCCGCCAAACTCATAGACCTTGGTGACCAGGCCGTCAAGGAATTCACGGTCGTGGCTCACGATGATGGCTGTGCCGTCGAAGGCCTTGATGGCTTCCTTCAACACGTCTTTCGAGGGCATGTCGAGGTGGTTGGTGGGCTCGTCGAGGATCAACAGGTTGACGGGTTCGAGCAACAGCCGGATCATGGCCAGACGACTGCGTTCGCCGCCGCTCAACACCTTCACTTTCTTGTCAGATGCTTCGCCTCCAAACATGAAAGCGCCGAGGATGTCGTTGATCTTCAGTCTGACCTCTCCTTTTGCCACACGGTCTATCGTTTCAAATACGGAGAGCGACTCGTCGAGGAGCTGGGCTTGGTTCTGTGCGAAATAGCCGATCTGTACGTTATGCCCTATCTTCAACATACCGTCGTAGGGTATCTCGCCCATGATACATTTCACGAGGGTTGACTTTCCTTCGCCGTTCTTTCCCACAAAAGCCACCTTCTCTCCTCTTTTGATGGTCAGGTTGGCATGCGAGAATACGGTATGGGCGCCATAGTCTTTCCTGACGTCCTCACAGATGACGGGATAGTCGCCGCTTCGCAGACAGGGTGGGAATTTCAGGTGCATGGCGGAGTTATCCACCTCATCCACCTCGATAGGTACTATCTTCTCCAGTTGTTTCACCTTCTGCTGCACCTGTACGGCTTTGGTGGCCTGATATCGGAAGCGCTCGATAAAGGCGCGCATCTCGGCTATCTCCTTCTGCTGGTTCTCGTAGGCACGCTGCTGTTGTTCGCGACGTTCCTTTCTAAGCACCATATATTCATCGTAGCGCACCTTATAGTCTATGATGTGTCCACACGATATCTCCAGGGTGCGATTAGACACATGGTTGATAAAGGCGCGGTCGTGACTGACCAATACTACGGCTTTCGCACTTTGTGCAAGAAACTGCTCCAACCATTGTATCGACTCGATGTCGAGGTGGTTGGTAGGCTCGTCGAGCAACAGCACGTCGGGCTTCTGCAACAGAATCTTTGCCAGTTCGATACGCATGCGCCAACCTCCTGAGAACTCGCGTGTGGGACGGTCAAAGTCTGTTCTTACAAAACCGAGACCTGTCAGGGTGCGTTCCACTTCGGCATCATTACTGTCCGCTCCCATCATCATGTAGCGGTCGTGCTCCTGCGTGAAGCGTTCCACCAGCGCCAAATAACTTTCGCTCTCGTAGTCCGTACGTTCTGCGAGTTCGCGATTGAGTTTGTCTATCAACTGTTGCTGTCGTGTGACATTGGCGAAGGCTTTCATCGCCTCTTCTTTCACGGTCGTATCATCCTGCAACACCATCACCTGTGGCAGATAGCCGATAGTGGTGTCGGAGGGCACGTTGACAGTTCCTGCCGTAGGATGCTGCAAGCCACACAGTATTTTCAAGAGCGTTGATTTACCAGCTCCGTTCTTACCCACAAGGGCAATACGGTCGCGGTCGTTGACCACAAAACTGGCATTCTGGAAGAGGGGTTTGACCCCAAACTCCACCTGTAATCCTTCTACTGATATCATTCTATTTATATTTACCATGCAAAGTTACAAAATTATTCCCGTATTCCCACCGAAAAGGTCGCACGGATTACAAGGAAATTTTTATCCACGGAACACACGGAATACACTCTAAGTTTGCAGAAGAATGCGACGCAGTCGCATAAATGTTAAATAATCAAGGTAAAACTATGATTGCTAAAGACAGTTTCGTACCTTTGTTGTAAAAAGGTAGAATCGGTCTGTCGAAGAGG
>NZ_NPIZ01000067.1:0-110301 GCF_002251185.1 Prevotella sp. P5-126 | reverse complement strand
TAATGTCTTTTATCAATTATTATGTATTATTATGCGCTAAGCATATAAAATCATTTTTTTTGTGTTTTTGCATACAATAATATCTATAATAGCGACGTTGAGGTAATGCTACGTATTGCAAACCTTATTACTTTTGTGCAAACAAAAACACATTCAAGATGATAATTAAAATTGAATTGCCGAAAGGAATTATGAAAGGTAGTGCGACACCAGGTAAACTATCCATCACGCTGGACAAGGCTCAAGCCGACTACCTCGTGACCCATACTGACTATGTGCCAGCATGTTTATCCACTGTGGCAACGACACTTTCAGAGTTTGTCGAAACACTTGTGGAACAGTTACGAACCAACAACAAAGAGCGCATACGCGAAACCTACGCATGCGCTGTGAATCGCTTCTTGCAATTTCGTGGTGGGCACGATATTGCCCTTGATGCCATTGGCAGTCAAGAAGTAGAAGCATTTGAAAGCCACTTGAAGCAGGCTGGACTTACGCTCAACACCGTGTCGTTCTACATGCGCGTGTTGCGAGCCATCTACAACAAAGCGGTGAGACAGCTGTCAATTACTGACAAACGACCCTTCGACCGAGTATTCACCGGATACCCACGCACTCCTAAGCGTGCGGTAGATATTGAGACCATTACTCTGGTGGCAGGATATCGCACCACCAATGCTGACGAAGCCTTGGCACGCGACCTGTTTCTGTTCAGTTTCTACACCCGTGGCATGTCGTTTGTGGATATTGCCAATCTACGGAGATGTGACATCCGCAACGGACACCTTATTTATAAAAGGTGCAAGACGGGGCAGGAACTGCAAGTGGCATGGCGTCCAGAGATGCAAACCATTGTGGATCGTCACCCCTCACTCGATGGCGATCACCTCTTGGGAGTGCTCAACAATGACGCAACACTCAAGTTGCGCCGCCAATACCAACAGCAACAAAGTAAAGTCAACTATCACTTAAAGCGCTTATCAATGCGTTTGGGACTATCCAAACCACTCACCATGTATGTTGCTCGCCACTCCTGGGCAACCATTGCCCGCGGTATGGACATCCCTGTCAGTGTGATCAGCGACAGTCTTGGTCATCACTCAGAAAAGACCACTCAGATTTATCTGAAGAGTATTGATGCCGACGTCATTGACCGTGCCAACGAAAAACTAATAGCCGCAGTAGAGAATAACGGCTAATAACCCCCTTCTGCCATAAAACCGTGCAGATTGGTATCAGGATGATAACCCACACTTAACTGCCTATCATCACGTCAACACCAAATTGACGAGTATATCAGTCTGCTCAAAAAAATATGCCAATAACAATACTTTTTGTTGACAGATGGGATAATTTCTAATCTCCGCACAGGAGATAATGGGGTTTTGTAAGAAATGTAGCATTTATATAATTGTTTAATTAATTTTTTTTAATCGTATGAACAAAAAGTATTTTAGCGTATTGCTGATGGGTGCGATGACCGTTGCAACCGTTGGCACTGTTACGTCTTGTAAGGACTACGATGATGACATTAGCAATCTGCAGGAGCAGATTGACAAATTGTCGGAGACCATCAAGAACATTCAGACGCAAATCAACAATGGTGCAATCCTCACCTCAGTAACTCCTACTGAAAACGGAATGACCATTACTCTGAATCAGAACGGTCAAACTAAAAACTACACTATTTCTAACGGTAAAGACGGTCAGAACGGTAAGTCTTGGAAGATTGGTGACAATGGTAACTGGTGGTACGACGAAGGTAACGGTTACGTTGACTCTAAATTCCCAGCACGTGGTGAAAATGGTAAGGATGGTGAAAACGGAACCAACGGTGAAAACGGTGCTGCCGGTGAGAACGGTAAGAATGGTAAATACTACGTTCCCAATCCAGAGACTGGTTGCTTCGACATCTACCAGGACGGTACGAAAGTTGAATCTACCAACATTCCTTACACTGCAACTGCAGAAAACGCTATCACCGCAACTTGGGAGAAGGGCGTGCTGACTCTCGTAGGTGTGAAAGACGCAGTTGATGGTAAGATCGTATTGAACCTGAACTCAGTACTCCGCGCAATGGTATTCAACCCATCTCACTATGTTGATGGTGTTGAGGCTATTGATCTCGCAACCTATAAGTATCAGCCTCTGGGCGTGAAGAAGGTTAACGCTGATGACGATTTCCTTGCTGATGCTCCTTTCTACGCTCTGCTTGCTGATGGTGTGACTGTAGAGTCTCCTCTCTACTTCGCTCCTGATATGAAGGCTTCTTATTTCCTGAACCCCTCTAACGCTGACGTTACTGAGGAAGCTAAGGACTATAAGTTCCTCATGAGCAGCGCTAAATATACAGACTTTACTCGTGCAGCTGCTACTTCTATCTTTACTGTGAAGAAGGTAGAGAACAAAGATGGTAAGCTGAACGTATCTGCAAAGTATGATGGTGAGGCTATCAAACAGTTGACATATGAAGGTTGGTCTGGTGAGAATCGCGAGATGACTCTCGTTGCTCTGCAATATACTAAGGACGACGCTACTGTAACTTCTGACTTCGCAACACTTACAACTTCAGATTACAGCAACGTACACATTCTTAGCGCTAAGTCAGTATATACCGACTGGCGTGCATGGTTGTTCACAAGTGCAACAAGCACAATTTATAGTGATCCTGCTACTAAAGCTGTACAGACTAGCTCTACTGAAGACGGTGTAACTCCTGTTGCAGAAGTTAAGTACGACAATGATAAGGGTATCGACCTTCGTTCTTTGATTCGCACTTCATGGTTTGTTAACGGTCATGGTTATACAACTGTAGAGACTGAAAACGCTACTGAAGAGAAAGTGAAGGAAGCTGGTTTCAAATATAGCTTCGAACTCGTAGGTTACCACACTGGTGTTAACTTGACTTCACAGAGTGCTCACGCTGCTATTGCTGCTGACGGTTACACCCTGCGTCCTCAGGCTGTTGACGATAACGGTAAGCAACAGGCTTACGGTGCTGCTCAGACTCGTGCCATCATCGGTCGCGAACCTCTGGTACGTGTTATCCTGAACGATACCGTTCACAACAAGATTGCTGCTGTTGCCTACATGAAGATTAAGATTGCAGAAAACGTAACTACTGCTGATCCAACTCAAATCACTAAGGACTTCGCTGACAACACTGCATTCACTCTGAACTGTGACGATGCTAACCCCGCCCTCAACAAGAAGGTGACTTGGTATGAAATCGAGAACAAGATTCTTGCTGACAATGAGGTTAACATGTCTAAGGTTGAATTCGAGGATACTTACCAGCTCGATGGTTCTGCAACTGACCTGACACAGTTCGACAAGAATACAATCAATGCTAACGCTATCAGTCCTAAGATTGGTAAGGTTATCGTTACTACCGCTGACGTTAACGGTACTATGACTCAGGTTCTCCAGTGGACAATGTCTGGAAACGAGGCTTACACACACTTCAACACAGCTGACGCTACTGGTAAGAAGCCAACTTCTATTAGCACATACGTTCGCTACACTTTGAAGCCTGGTAAGACTGCTCCTAACAAGTACATCTACGTGAAGTTCACTTGGACTCCTTCTGCTATCAACATCAATCCTGTTGCTAACTTCGGCAACGTGAACAAGATTCAGCAATCTTGGTATGCTGCGAATAACTTGACTGCAGGTACTGGTTACGATGAAATCCACGGTAACGTAGAGCAGATGGGTAAACCAACTTCTAACGACGAATTCAAGTTCGATATCAAGAACTCACTCGTTGGCAATAAGATTACCGTTGACAAGATGGCTGCTCCATACGACAAGTTGAACAGCACTGTAGCTGCAAATGCTAAGTTCACCTTCGTTGACGGTCACGATTTCTATGCAAGTGCTGACGGTCTGACTCTCTATGGAGACAAGGCTAAGACCTTCAAAATTGCTACTCTGACCGCTGATGGTGTTGTTGAAATGTCTAAGGATGCTAAGGCTCTTGTACTGCTCAACGCTTACAGTCCAAAGGAACTTGCTAACGTACTCACTGCACGTGTTGCTGTTAAGTCAAGCCTCTGCTGGGGTGCTGGCATCAAGATCAACAACAACGAGTTCGACGTGAAGTTCATCCGTCCTATCTCTGTTGAGAGCGCTACTGCTGAGTTCACCGACGCTGTTGCTACAACATCTAAGGTTAACCTGACCTTCAAGAACTGGAACGGCTTCGACTTCACCGATCCTAACCGTGCATTCCCTTCTACCGACTACTTCGCTTACTACAAGGTTTCTAAGATCGAGTTGGATACTGACAATGCAACTACCGACTTGAACGGTAATTCTAATGATCTGCTGAAGAAAGTAACCAGTCTGATTGAACTGAAGTACACCGCTCCTACTGAGAATCCTATCCAGGCTAACAAGTACGGTACGCTGACTTACAACAACAACGGTCTGACCGTTGGTACCTTCCACATTACTATCCCTGCTAAGATCACTTACGAATGGGGTGTTTTGAATACTGAGGTTGTTGTTACAGTCAAGGAATCACAAGTTGCAAGAACTGTAAGAAAGTAACAGTTAAATACTTTTTCATATAAATCAAGAGGGAGGGCAGGCATGGCTGAGACAGCACGTGCCTGCCTTTTTTAAACTCAAATTGGTCATTAGGTTAATATACATGACAAACCTTTTCGGTCTAATGACCGATTTGGGTTCATTTACAATGTAAAATCAAGATAATATGAAACATTTATTCAATAAAGGTCAAGTCCTCACGATGGCTGTCGCACTCGTTGTGTTGATGGCTGTCGGATGCAAACAAAACAAACCCGAACCAAAGGAAACCGGTTTTGAACTGGCTCTGACCAATGCCGACTCTGCGGCTGTGGTGCAACTCGTAGATCAATTCTTTGGATATGCTGAACACGGTGGCTACACCGATGCGGCTGCCATGATTCATAAGGCATACAACAATCCGGATTCGGTCTATCTCGAACCAGAGCCACTCGACAACCAACAGCTCAACCGCATGATTGGCATGCTGAAGAGCTTGAAGATCAAGAGCCACCATATCGACTACATCAAGTTTAATCAGACTTACCTCAACGAGGTGAAGTGCACGGCCTTCCTCACCGATAAGACTGAAGGTCCTGATGTGATCAAAACGGTGTTCTATTTCAAACCTGTAGATTATATGGGCGCATGGAAACTCTGTATGATGGATTCTCATTCGGGCGACCATACGGTCATTGACGGCGATAAGCGCGACTCGATGACAAATACCTATCAGCAGGAAATGAGGGAGAAAAACCTCAAAAAACTGAAATCAACAAATTCACACAAGTAAAAAAGAAGAAACAATGAAACCTGTTAAAACATTATTAGCCGCTGCACTGATGGCTACCGGCATGGCTACTGCCCATGCACAAACTACTTATACTGATCGTGACGGAAACGAATATCAGTTTAAGAAACATTGGTTCCTCGATGTTCAGGCTGGTGGACAATACACCCTGGGAGAAGCTAAATTCGGTGATCTCCTGTCGCCAAACTTCCAAGGAGCTATCGGATATCAGTTCTCGCCAGTAGTTGGAGTGCGCGCACAAGCCAACGGTCTGTGGAGCCGCGGCGGATGGGCTGGCTTCCGCGCAAAGGTGGGAGACAAACCCTACAACGCTACTTATAAATATAAATATGTGGCTCCGGGACTCGATGTGATGGTCAATCTCTCTAACCTCTTCTGCGGTTGGAATCCTATGCGCACACTGAACGTGAGTGCTTTCCTCGGTGGAGGCATCAACTGGGCAGGTGGCAATGGAGAGGTCAACAATATTGCTGCTACGCTCAAAAACGTGGATGACTACAATCTGGAGTATCTCTGGCAAGGTAAAAAGGTGCGTCCTTTCGGTCGTGCAGGTGTGGATGTGGCTATTCGCATCAACAATACACTGAGCTTTATGGTAGAGGGTAACGCCAATATCATCAGCGATAAGTATAACTCAAAGAAGGCTGGAAATGCCGACTGGTACTTTAATGCACTGGCAGGAGTGCGCATCAATTTGGGCAAAAGCTATACTAAACGCCAGAAACCTCAGGTGATTGAAACTCAGCCACAGCAAGTTGTGGAACCCGCTCCCCAGACAGTGGCTCCTGTAGAACAGCCTAAAGCTGAAACCGTAGAGGTGAAGAAGGTGGAAGAAATACGTCGCGACGTATTCTTTGTCATCAATTCAAAAGTTGTTGCCAAGGCTGAACAGGATAAAATCAAGGAAGTGGTTGATTTCCTCAACTCTTATCCTGAAGCAAAGGTGACCGTTACTGGATATGCTGATGCAGGAACTGGAAACAATACCATCAACGACCGTCTCGCTGCTCAGCGTGCCAATGCTGTTGTTAAAGTGCTGACCGAACAGTATGGTATTGCCAAAGCCCGTATCACTTCTGATTCAAAGGGCGCACGTGTGCAGCCGTTTGCTGAAAACGACAAAAACCGTGTGTCTATTGTGATTGCGAAATAATAAACAGATATAAATAGTTAGAGCATTGAATACTTCTGCAATCATTTTCTGTGTTTTTTTAGGATACTTCGTTTTAGTGGGTATCTGTATTGTCCTGATACTAAAACTTCTGGCTGATAGAAATAAGCGGAAACTTGAATAACAGGACAGAAACAATTATTAAAAGTGGTTGGGACTGCGATTGCCAATAGGCAACGCAGTCCTTTTTAGGTATTCTTTACCATAAAGCCACTTTTCCTGCAGTACCTAAATCAACGGTTGCAGTTACTACACCAAGAGCCTTAAATACTCTTCTCATAGTAGGTATAGTTATGCTGTAACCTTTTTCTAATCGAGAGATTTGTGCTCTTTTCACACCAATACGTTCACCCAGTTGTTCTTGGGTCAAGTTCTGCTCTATACGAGCTTTCTTGATGGCTTCTCCCAAACGGCAAGCATGTAAAGCTTCGTCCACGTCACTTTCAAAAGCGTCACGTTTCGGAGTGCCAACTTTTCCAAAGTGCTTGTCAAGCACATCGTCCAATGGAGTAAGATTCATCTGTGCCATAATCATTTGTTTTTAAAATATTCTTTTCTAATAGCTTCTGCTTTCGCAATTTCCTTGCTTGGCGTTTTTTGGGTTTTCTTGATGATTCCGTGAGTGGCAATTACCAATGTTTCTTTTTCTTTGTCCCAAAAAGCAAATAAACGATAAGCAGTTTTGTTGTACAATGTACGAAATTCCCATATTTCCGAGTTTTCCAACTTTTTGAAAAGTTCCTTGTTGCGTTCTCCACCTGCAACACGCTTGATGTTTTAGTAGATCTTGTAAGATACTGCTTCGGGTAAACTTTCAATAAAGTTTTGTGCCTCGTCAGTTAAGACAAGACGGAAGATGTTTTGTGCCATACATTCTCAATTTGCTGCAAAGATAGATATTATGTTTCATAAACAAGAAACATTTTGGACTTAAATGTATCTTATAGCTCATTTTTAACATTTTGAAAGCGAGAAAATGCACATAAAGAACTTATAATGGTTGAATTGGAATAAAGAAATATCCAACTTGTAAATAGATATGATTTTCGTTAATCCACTTAATTGTGTACCTCTATTAGAGGTGAGAAGATTACAAAACTGTTTATTTTAAGCTATTCTGCAGGTTTCAGCGTATTTTTATCATAAGATCATTCTGGTATTTAGTTTATGACTCCGTCTTTGTAATGTATTATGGAAATATGTTTACTTGCGTAATACGTTCTGCATTCATTACTCTATTACAGTTTTACAGTTTTACAGTTTTTGAAAAGCAAAAACGATGGTTTTATAGCGGTTTTACGGGTTGGGAACCATGAAAAACGACTCAATTAGACCAAAAAATCGTTTTTGAAAACTGTAAAACTGTAAAACTGTAATGGAGCGGGAAATGTAGTCATGGTACTATTTTATTACATTGCTATACTAATTGCGCTGCTGTGGCACTGTGTGTTTCATCGACTCATGGCTGTGGTGCTTCCGTAGTAAGTCCCAAGTGAGTCCGCAGTAAGTCCCAATAAATTACGGTCGGAATGGGAGAAAGAGGGGAGATGCGGCGAACTGAAAAGGAATGTAGTTCTGATGAAGTAACGGTCAGACTACATGAAACTCATCGGCAGAAACATATTTTACTAAGGAAAAAGCAAAAAAATAAGTGCCGCAAACCATCGTAGTTTGCAACACTCTCACTGTGTTGGGGTACCCGGATTCGAACCAGGAAAGGCAGGACCAGAATCTGCAGTGTTACCATTACACCATACCCCAATGCCTTAATTGCGGATGCAAAGGTACGGCTTTTTTTTGAAACAACAAAAAAAAACGCGATTTTTTTCTAAAAAACTGCAAAAAAACAGCATAATAAGCACTATTATCAAGAAATAAACTTATCTTTGCAATTCAAATAGAATAAAAATGGAACAATCGACACAACTCGTAGAAACTATAATAAAAGGAATACAAGAGAAAAAAGGTAAAGACATCGTGGTGGCTGACTTGCAACACATTGAAGGCACCATCTGCAAATATTTCGTAATATGCCAAGGTGCATCACCTACACAGGTGGATGCTATTGCGGACTCGGTGGCGGAAACCGTCAGAAAGGAACTCGCAGAGAAACCTATTGCGGTGGCTGGAACGGAAGCGGCACAGTGGGTGGCTATCGACTTTGCCGATGTCATGGTGCACGTGTTTCTGCCGGACGTGAGAGAGTACTACGATTTGGAACATCTCTGGGACGATGCTGACGTGAAACACCTTCCCGACTTAGACTGACATTGAAACAATGACGGCCCCCATGCGGCGGGCCATATATTATATATAAGGTATGAACGATAATCAAAAGAAAGAACCTAACATGAATATGCCACGCTTCAATATGAGCTGGCTTTATGGACTTGTCATCATTGGCATTGCCATCGCAATGTTCACACAGGGTGGCTCTTCATCCAGCGTCAACATAAAACGAACATACACCCAGTTTCAGACTATGGTGATGAAAGGATATGCCCAGAAGATTGTGGTCAATAAAAACAAGGATGTACTTCACATGTATCCTAAAAAGGAACACCTGAGAGATGTTTTCAACGGTGGTGTGAAACAAGTGGGACAGAACCCTACTGTGGAAGTGGAAATCGGTTCTGTGGAACAAGTGGAACGCTTTGTGGAGCAGGCGCGGGCACAGAAGAAATTCAGTGGCGACTTCTCATACGACAATGAACAGGACAGTGCACTGCTTCATACTATATTCATCAATGTCTTGCCATTGGTGATTATTGTGGCTATTTGGATATTCATCATGCGCCGTATGAGCGGTGGCAAAGGAGGAAGCGGAGGAATATTCAATGTAGGAAAGTCAAAGGCTCAGATGTATGAAAAGGGCGGTGAACTGAACATTACCTTTAAAGATGTGGCTGGTCAAGCCGGGGCAAAACAGGAAATGCAAGAGATTGTGGATTTCCTCAAAAACCCACAGAAATATACTGAACTGGGAGGAAAAATACCCAAGGGCGCACTGCTCGTAGGCCCTCCAGGAACGGGTAAGACGCTGCTTGCCAAAGCCGTGGCGGGCGAAGCTGGCGTGCCGTTCTTCTCTATGAGTGGAAGTGACTTCGTAGAGATGTTTGTGGGTGTGGGGGCCAGTCGTGTGCGCGACCTCTTCCAACAAGCTAAGCAAAAGGCTCCTTGCATCATCTTCATCGACGAGATTGACGCCGTGGGACGTGCCCGCTCGAAAAATCCATCAATGGGTGGAAACGATGAACGTGAGAATACGCTCAATGCGCTGCTCACGGAGATGGACGGATTTGGTACCAACAGCGGAATTATTACGCTGGCAGCCACCAACCGTGCGGATATGCTCGACTCGGCACTGCTGCGTGCAGGACGCTTCGATAGACAGATTCATGTGGATCTGCCCGATTTGAACGAACGCAAGGAGGTGTTTATGGTACACCTCAGACCATTGAAACTCGACGATACTGTAGATGTGGACTTCTTGGCACGTCAGACTCCAGGATTCTCTGGCGCTGATATTGCTAATGTGTGCAACGAAGCTGCCCTGATTGCAGCGCGCCACAATAGCCATAGAGTGGGCAAGCAGGATTTCCTTGATGCGGTTGACCGCATCATCGGAGGATTGGAAAAGAAAACCAAAATCATGACCAACGAGGAAAAACGCTCGATCGCTATACACGAAGCGGGTCACGCTACCATATCATGGTTTACAGAACATGCTAACCCACTCGTCAAAGTGAGCATCGTGCCACGTGGCGGAGCACTGGGCGCTGCATGGTATCTGCCCGAAGAGCGCGTAATCCAAACCAAGGAGGCTATGCTCGATGAGATGTGCTCACTGTTGGGCGGACGCGCGGCAGAGGAACTCTTCATCGGACATATCTCTACTGGAGCGATGAACGATCTGGAACGCACTACCAAACAGGCTTATGGCATGATTGCCTATGCCGGTATGGGTGACAAATTGCCCAATATCTGCTATTACAACAATAGCGAATACCAGTTCCAGCGTCCTTACTCTGAAACGACCGCTAAGGTGATGGACGATGAGGTGCTGAAGATGATCAACGAACAATATGACCGTGCCAAGCAGATTCTCAGCGAACATAAGGAAGGACATGCTCAATTGGCTCAGCTACTGATAGAGCGTGAGGTGATATTCGCAGAGGATGTGGAGAAAATATTCGGCAAGCGCCCATGGGCCAGTCGTGCAGAAGAATTGCTTGAGGCTCAGCAGCGTGCGGAAGCAGAGCGCATGGCAGAGGAACGTGGCAAGCGACTGGAGGCTGAGGCTGCACTGAAAGCACAACAAGAGAATAATGCCACACCAGTGGATGACAACGATACGGATAATCACAACAAAGAAGAAAATCAATGAAAAACTTTATAGTAAGAGCCATTACCGGTATATTATTTGTGGCTGCCATTGTGGCAAGTTTTCTGCGCCCTGAAGCTATGGTGCTGCTCTTCGCATTCATCACCGGACTCACTATATGGGAGTTTGGAGGACTGGTAAATCAGCGCGAAGGGGTGGCCATCAATCGCTTCATCACTACTGTGGCTGGCGTGTATTTCTTCCTTGCCATGACTTTCTTCTGTAGCGATGTCTATGGAGGAATGGCAAAATCGGTGGTGTTTATCCCTTATCTGGTGACGGTCATCTATCTTATCGTTGCAGAACTCTATCTGAAACAAACTGATCCAATCAACGACTGGGCATATACGATGTTCTCACAGATGTATATTGCACTGCCGTTCTCACTGCTTAATGTGTTGGCATTTAATGCAACACCAGAGGGAATCGTGATGTTTAATCCCATACTGCCACTGTCGGTATTTGTCTTCTTGTGGATGAACGACACGGGTGCCTACTGCGTGGGCTCGCTACTTGGACGTCACAAACTCTTCCCAAGAGTATCGCCAGGAAAATCATGGGAAGGAAGTATCGGTGGATGTGTCGTAGTATTGGCTGTGGCATGGGTCATTGCTAAGTATGTAGATAACGGGCAGTTGTTGGGCATGACGTCGATGCTGGCCACATGGGAATGGCTCGGATTAGGACTCGTCGTTGTAGTGTTTGGTACCTGGGGCGATTTGGTGGAGAGCCTGTTTAAACGCACCATGGGTATCAAGGACAGTGGCAATATACTGCCAGGACATGGAGGAATGCTCGACCGCTTCGACTCTTCGCTCTTGGCTATTCCTGCGGCTGTGGTCTATCTCTACACCATCTCTTTGTTCTGAACCAATTTCTCCTAACAATAACAAAACAGAAAACTAATGATGAATAAACACTTTCCGGCAGCATTGAAAACGCTTTTTCTTGCTGTCGTTATGCTTATGGCAGCTGCAACAGTTAAGGCTGCAGACCCCGTAAAACAGTATGGACAGTTGCAAGTGAAAGGTGCACAACTCTGTGACCAACAAGGAAACCCTGTTATCCTGCGTGGCGTCAGTCTGGGATGGCATAATCTCTGGCCACGATTCTATAACAAACAGGTAGTGAAGACCCTCAAGACGGATTGGAATGCTTCGGTCATTCGTGCCGCTATGGGAATACTGATAGAAGACAATTACTTGGAGAATCCAGATTTCGCTATGCAGTGCATGACACCGGTCATTGAGTCGGCTATCAAGAATAATGTCTATGTCATCATCGACTGGCACAGCCATAACCTCAAAACTGCTGAGGCTAAAGACTTCTTCGGTCGTATGGCGCAGCGCTACGGCAAGTATCCGCACGTCATCTACGAGATATATAACGAACCTGTGGAAGATACATGGGCTGACCTGAAGAAGTATGCTACTGAGGTGATTTTCGAAATCAGAAAGTATGACCCTGATAATATTGTCCTCGTAGGTTGCCCACACTGGGATCAGGATATCCATTTGGTGGCTGAGAGTCCATTGCAGGGTTTCAATAATATCATGTACACCGTACATTTCTATGCAGCCACACACGGCGACTATCTGCGTGAGCGAACAGAAGAGGCTGTAAAGAAAGGAATCCCCGTGTTTATCTCTGAAAGTGGTGCTACTGAAGCCAGTGGTGATGGAAAGATTGACCCTGTGAGTGAAGAACAATGGATTCAGATGTGTGAAAGACTTGGCATCAGTTGGGTATGCTGGTCTATCAGCGACAAAAACGAGAGTTGCTCAATGCTCTTGCCACGTGCTACTGCCACCGGTCCTTGGCCCGACGATGTCATCAAGGAGTATGGCAAACTGGTGAAAGGATTGCTTTGGAAATACAATAAATAATATTCCCATTGCCAAATGAAGTGTAGTGGGATGAATCTGTTTGATGAGGATTATTCTGTCTGAGCCGATATTCTGATTAATGATGATGAATACAAAAATAGGAAAGAGCGACGACCCCGCTGGGCTGTCGCTCTTTCTTGAATAAAAAAAGGACTAATGAATATCGCTGTCTGTTGCAATTTCGAAATGGAGAAGTCACTCACTCTTTACTTCTCCTTTCGGTTCTGTGGGTAGCAGATTCACATCTGTAAGAAACAGAACTATAATAATATCCTTTTGTGTTTTTATACTTCGCTTTTGTGCTATACCACGCTTGGTGAGAATACGAACAACGAAGGTCATCAAGTGAATGCACCGGTAACTAACAGAAAGATCAGTGCTTCATGGTGTAAAATCTTCAAAATAGTCATTCATGTAGTGTTTATGAGTCGGGTTGATTGATTCGTTATGGGAACTTCTATCCCGGCGCATCCATCCTGTTGACGATTGCAAAATTACAGTAATATACTGCAATATACAAATTTACAGCACCTTAAATATAGTCAAAAACACAATAAATTATCAAATTTTTACCTAAAAAACGGTCAATCTCAAACTTTTTTCGTAATTTTGTCAACGATATCAATGTAGTAATTACCAACCCACCCCAGACCATTATGTATAGTAACGACGATATGTCATTCAGAGCGGATTTTGAACCGTTCGTTCAAATGGCCAAGAAATTCTTCCATAGGGAGAAAAACTATCTTGACACACAACGCCAGCTGATTACCTGCTGGTACACGTTCCTACTTTCCATTGGATTGGTTGCCAATCTGATGGAACTGACTGGTCCTACAAGTGAATTTTTTAAGTATAGCAATGGAACATTGTTGGCTCTTACTTGGATCTGGTTTGTTGGATATGCACTGCAATGGTTTCGTGTCAATACAGTAGTAAGGCTCATGACACTCACCACACTGGTGGTGATGACTACAAATGCTATCTATGGAGCTATTGTGCCAGATATGCAACACATGCATGTGGTTATCCTTATACAAATGATAGTGCTATTGGGAAATATCACTTTCTCACTTGCTACGTATCAGACCATGTTTTCACTTATTAATATAGGTGTATCGATATTGGCGTATGTATTGTGTGCACTATTTACCAACGATCCGATGATGATACAGAGTCTGGCTATCGTGGTGCTGACTTTGCTCTATACAGGAGTACTTGGTGTGCATATTTCCAGCAATGCGGAACGACTGCAGAAGGAAAACACGATGATGAAACACGATGAAGCGGAATTACTGCACATCTTGCGACTCAATAAGAAACAAGTGAAATCGTATATCAGACTGGCAAGGGCTGAATACACGGAAGACCAAACACGGTTGCTGTTGGCACAGTTTGATGAAACAACGCAGCGACATATAATTGCCAATGTGACGCGATTCATACGTGCTGAGGCTTCAGTTAGCCAGCGCATTGAGAAGGCTTTCCCCGAACTGACACCTTCTGAGCGACGTATAGTACAGCTTATTCTGCGTGACAGAAAACTCAGCGATCTTTGCTCGCTACTCAATAAAACGGAGTCGAATATCAATACCCAACGTGCTAATATCCGCAGAAAGCTGGGACTTCAGCCGAAAGACAATCTCAAAGATAAACTCGAAGAACGCATGAGGGGGTATGTAGATATTCAGGATATCATGGTAAGGTGATGACAAAAAACAAATTGTAGGAGATTTATACTTTTTATGTGCGTTATGTAGTTTTTTCTGGCGATTTATTTGCAGATTAAAAGAAAATGATTACTTTTGTACCCGAATAATCATTTAAACAAAAAAAGACAATGACAATATTTGTATCTACAGCATGGTGGTGGCGCAACTCAAGATTGAAAGAATCGTGAGTCGAACAGCCGTGTGGATACTTAAAGAATAAACAAGAGGCCTGTCGTTCTTACGATGGGCCTCTTTTCTTTATAGATAACAAACATAAAATGAATAATAAAAGGAGAATAACATCATGGAAATGAAAGACATTTTGAACAGAATGTTGAATCACGAGGCGCTGACTCGTGAAGAAACGAAGAACATCATTGTGGGAATCACACAAAGCGAATTTCCTGAAGAACAGATTATCGCACTGCTCACTGCACTGCAAATGCGTGGCGTGACAGTGGATGAATTGCTGGGATTTCGTGACGGTATTTTAGCAACGGGTGTACCTGCTATCCTCGATTGCGACAGATATATTGATGTGGTGGGAACTGGTGGTGACCGCAAAAATACGTTTAATATTTCAACGACTTCGTGCTTCGTTATTGCCGGTGCTGGCTATAAGGTGGCAAAACATGGTAACTTTGCAGCCACATCGGTAAGCGGCGCATCGAATGTTATCAGAAACCATGGTGTGGATTTTACCGATGATATCGATAAACTCAATCGAAGCATCAACGAGGCTGGTGTCGTATATCTACACGCCCAACTCTTTGCCATGGCCATGAAATTTGTCGGTCCTATCCGCAAGGCATTGCAGTTTCCTACAGTATTCAACCTATTAGGTCCGTTGGTCAATCCCAGTCAGCCCAAGTGTCAGTTGCTCGGTGTTGCCAATCTCGACCAGATGCGACTCTACCGTCAGGTATATCAGAAAATTGGAATCGACTATGGTATCGTCAATAGTATTGATGGTTACGATGAAATATCACTGACTGGCGACTTTAAAGTGACTACCAACGACTATGAACGGGTGTTCCGGCCTGAAGATCTTGGCTTTGCTGTTGCAAGTCCGGAAGAACTTAAAGGTGGTGCTACAGAGGAAGAGGCGAAGGAAATATTCGATGCTGTACTTGAAAACCGTGCTTTGCCCGCACAAAAGAATATTGTACTTGCCAATGCTGCCTTTGGTATTCAAGTCATGGAAAAGGGTAGTAAGAGCATTGAGGAATGTATAGATATTGCCCGTGAGAGTATTGACAGTGGAAAAGCTCTTGCTACATTCCGTAAGTTTGTGGAACTCAACCGCAATTGATGCTATGGATATTCTGGAAGAGATCATCGCCCATAAGCGAATTGAGAATGAGCGCAACCGCCAAATTTTGCCATTAAGGAAACTTGCTACTGAGGTCGATCGGCTGATGGAAAGCAAAGGACAGCAGGCAGAGGGTGGCAGTATGCGTAAAGCGCTTATAGATTCTACTTCGGGCATTATTGCCGAGTTCAAGCGTCGTTCACCATCTAAAGGTTGGATACACCAGTCGGCACTGGCAACAGAGGTTCCCCTCTCGTATCAACAGCATGGTGCTGCCGCTTTGAGTATCTTGACCGATGAGACTTATTTTGGCGGTAACGACTCGTTTATTGTTGATGCGAGACAGAGTGGGGTAACTATCCCTGTGCTTTACAAGAATTTTGTGATTGACGAATACCAGTTGTTACAAGCTCGTCGCTGTGGAGCTTCTGCCGTATTGCTAATAGCTGCAGCCATCGACCATGATACTTGCAGTCAACTGTGTCGTGAAGCTCACAATTTAGGAATGGAAGTGTTGTTGGAGATGCATGGTGAGCGCGACCTCGATTATGCCGACCTCGCTCCTGATCTTTACGGTATCAACAATCGTAATCTGGGAAGTTTTGTGACTGATGTGGAAAACAGTTTTCACATGGCAAGCCGTTTACCAAAAGAAGGATGCAAGGTCAGCGAAAGTGGACTCTCCAATCCCGAAACGGTCAATAGCCTTCGACTTGCCGGCTATCGCGGATTTCTAATGGGTGAACAGTTTATGAAACAAGAACATCCAGGACTTGCTCTTGATGCGTTTATCAAAGATTTGGCACGATGATCGTTAAAGTATGTGGTATGCGCGATGCCGATAATATCCGTCAAGTAGCCCAGTTGGGTATTCATATGATGGGATTCATCTTCTATCAGAAATCTCCCCGTTGCGTCAGTCGTCCTGTATCACGTTGTGAGGCGGATGCCGGTGTGGAGCGTATTGGTGTATTTGTTAATGATTCGGTAATGCATATTCTGCAATGTATCAATGATTACAACCTCAATGGCGTGCAACTTCATGGTCAAGAGACACCGGAATTTTGTCGTCAGCTGAAAGCGAATGGGGTGGAATTGCTACTCAAAGCTGTCAGTGTGGCATCTGTCAACGACTTGAAACAATGTGGCTCATACGATGGAATTGTAGATTACTTCGTATTCGATACAAAGACTCCAGATTATGGAGGTAGTGGAAAATGTTTTGACTGGGAGGTGTTGCGTCATTACAAGGGAACTACACCTTTCCTATTGAGTGGCGGACTTGGCATGCACAACACCGAAGAGCTACTCCGCTTCCAACATCCACGATGGTGTGGTATCGATCTCAATAGTTGTTTTGAAGTAGCACCTGGTCATAAAGATGTGGCGCTACTCAAGCAATATCTGCAAACTGTTCGCGAAATATTGTGATATACATTAATAATAAATAAGGAGTTGGTACTCCGACAACATCGACAAGAATAAAAAACAATGAACAAGATAAATCAACTTTTCCAAAATGCCAGTCAGCGCAAACTGCTATCGTTGTATTTCTGTGCAGGCTGTCCAGATATTGACAATACAGCAGATGTCATCAAGACCATGCAGCGTCGTGGCATCGATATGATAGAAGTGGGTATGCCCTTTAGTGACCCATTGGCAGATGGTCCTGTCATTCAGAGTGCTGGTACTGTAGCATTGAAAAACGGAATGACACTCGATCTGCTGTTGCGCCAGTTGGCTGCCATCAAGGATGAAGTCACAATACCCCTGGTATTGATGGGTTATCTGAATCCCGTTATGCACATGGGATATGAAACCTATTTCAGTCGTTGTGCTGAAAGTGGTATCAGTGGAACCATCATTCCTGATCTGCCTTTCGATGATTATCTGAATGTGGTCAAACCTATTGCCGACCGTTATGACATTCGAGTTATCATGATGATTACACCTGAAACCAGTGAAGAGCGCATTCGATTCATCGATGAACATACTGACGGTTTTATTTATATGGTCAGTTCGGCTGCCATTACTGGTGCGCAAAACAGTTTCGATGAGGCTAAACTTGCCTATTTCAACCGCATCAATAATATGCATTTGCGCAATCCGCGCATGATAGGGTTTGGCATCAGCAACAAACAGACCTTAGAGAGTGCGCAACAGAATGCAGCAGGAGCTATTATCGGTAGCAAGTTTGTGACGCTACTCAGAGAAACTGGTAATGCCAATCAAGCACTCGATGCACTCTATGAAGCTCTTCAAAAATAAAACAGACCATTATCCATACTATAACATCTATACAATATGAAATATCAAGTTGACGAGAAAGGATTCTTCGGAAAGTTTGGCGGAGCCTACGTTCCCGAAATCTTATATAAATGTGTAACTGATTTGCAGCAGGCTTATCGCCCTATTCTGGAAAGTGAGGACTTTCGCCGCGAATACTATGCGCTGTTGCGTGATTACGTAGGACGTCCGTCACCTCTGTACTATGCTAAGCGCATGAGCGAACGATATGGTTGCCAACTCTATCTGAAACGTGAGGATTTGAACCATACTGGTGCACATAAGATTAATAATACCGTGGGACAAATTCTGATGGCTAAGCGTATGGGGAAGACGCGCATTATTGCTGAAACCGGTGCTGGACAGCATGGCGTGGCAACGGCAACGGTATGTGCCCTGATGAATATGGAGTGTGAGATATTCATGGGAGCAACTGACGTAGAGCGTCAACATACTAATGTGGAACGTATGCGCATGCTGGGCGCCAAAGTACATCCTGTACGTACTGGCAATATGACATTGAGTGATGCTTGTTCAGAAGCTATTCGCGACTGGTGTTGTCATCCGCAAGATACCTTCTATATAGTAGGTAGCACGATGGGACCACATCCTTATCCTGATATCGTTGCCCGTTTGCAGAGTGTTATCAGTGAGGAACTCAAAGTACAATTGGAAGAAAAGGTTGGTCGTGACTATCCTGACTATCTTATTGCTTGTGTGGGAGGTGGTTCAAATGCCGCAGGTACTATCTACCATTATATTGATGACGACCGCGTGCAAATCTATCTGGCTGAGGCTGCCGGACATGGTATTGATACCGACTATACTGCCGCCACAATGCACTGTGGTACAGAGGGAATCATACATGGCGCACGAACTTTGGTGATGCAGACCGATGGTGGACAGATTAAAGAGGCCTTTACCATTAGTGCCGGACTGGACTACCCTGGTATTGGACCGATGCATGCAGACTTAGCAACGCGTGGCAGAAGCCATATTTTGGCTGTCAATGATGATGAGGCCATCTATGCCGGTTATGAACTGACTCGTATGGAGGGTATTATTCCTGCTATCGAGAGTGCTCATGCTGTTGCGGCACTTGCCAAGATGAAACATTTGTTCAAACCCGATGATGTGGTAGTGCTGACCGTCAGCGGACGCGGTGATAAGGATGTGGAAACCTATCTCAGTAACAAATCAATGGCTAAAGAATATGGAAACTTTTAACTATACAACCTATTGTCGGCATATTCTGGCCGACCTGCATACACCCGTTGGGGTCTATATGCGCTTGCGAGACCTATATCCACAGTCGGCGCTGATGGAGAGCTCTGACTATCATGGTAATGACAATGCGCGTTCGTTTATTGGTGTTCATCCTTTGGCAAGTATTGCTATAGGACATGGAGTGGTGACCTGTAAATATCCCGATGGTACCAACCAACAGAAAACGCTACCACGAACCGATGATGGAGACCGTTGCAAACTGGCTATCGCCGATGCCATTGACCGTTTTATACATTCGTTTCACGTTTGTGGAGAAGGACAGGAATACTGTGGACTCTATGGCTTTACGTCGTTTAACGCTGTGCGCTATTTTGAGAATATTGCTGTGCGTGACACAACGATGGAGAAAAATGATGCCCCAGATATCTATTATGTGCTCTTCCGCGATGTTATTGTGTTCGACCATTTTAACAATACCATGACGCTTGTCACACTTGGCGAACGACCTGATGATACTTCTGAGATGGATATGTTGCTTCGCGCCATCAACAAGGCGTCGGTCAAAGCCTATGATTTTCATCCTGTTGGCGATACAACATCTACGTTGACCGATGAGGAACATAAGGCTAACATCCGTCGATGTGTGGAACATTGTATGCGTGGAGATGTGTTTCAGATAGTGGTCAGTCGCCGTTTTGTACAGCGCTATGAGGGTGATGACTTCAAACTGTATCGCGCTTTGCGTAGCATCAATCCTTCGCCCTATTTGTTCTACTTTGATTTCGGTGGGTTTCGTATCTTCGGTTCCTCACCCGAAACCCATAACCGCATCGTGGGCAATAAGGCTTATATCGATCCTATTGCTGGCACAACCCGTCGTACAGGCAATACAGAACAGGATCGGAAGAATGCCGAGTTTCTACGTAACGACCCAAAGGAGAATGCCGAACATGTCATGTTGGTTGATCTGGCACGTAATGATCTGAGCCGCAACTGTCATGATGTCAAAGTTGATTTCTATAAGGATATGCAGTTCTACAGTCATGTCATTCATCTTGTCAGCCGTGTTAGCGGTACGCTTGACGAGGGAGCTAATACCATCCGTACCTTTATCGATACTTTTCCTGCGGGTACATTGAGTGGTGCGCCTAAGGTACGTGCCATGCAGATTATAAGCGAACTGGAGCCCCATAATCGTGGAGCCTATGGCGGATGTATAGGTAGTATATCGCTCAATGGCGACTTAAACCAAGCTATTGTCATCCGAACCTTTATCAGTCGCAATGGCGAACTGTGGTTCCAGGCTGGAAGTGGTGTGGTTGCCAAGAGTAATGACAACTATGAGTTAGAAGAATGTAATAATAAACTGGGTGCCCTTGTCAAGGCCATCCGAATGGCAGAAGAATTATGAATATAGTGATTATTGACAACTACGACTCGTTTACATACAATCTGTCTCATCTGTTGAAGGAGTTGGGAGCAACAGTCAGCGTAGTACGTAACGACCAGTTTCAATTGGAACAACTGGAACAATACGATAAGATTATCCTCAGTCCCGGACCGGGTGTTCCCTCTGAGGCAGGTTTGTTGCTGGCAGTTATTCGTCATTATGCTGGTCGCAAACCTATACTTGGTGTGTGTCTGGGTCATCAGGCTATTGGCGAAGTGTTTGGTGGTAAGGTGGCCAATCTTTCGGAAGTGTATCATGGAATCGCCACTCCTTGCAGTATTGTGGCAGATGATCCGATATTCCGCGGATTGCCTCGTCGCATAGAAGTTGGACGTTATCATTCATGGGTGGTTGATCGTGAGAATTTTCCTGATTGCTTAGAAATAACTGCCGAGAGCGATGACGGTCAGATTATGGCACTTCGCCATAGGCAGTATGACATTCGCGGCATTCAGTTTCATCCAGAGAGTGTGCTGACTCCCGATGGACATGCTATGCTTGCCAATTGGTTAGAACTAGGTAAATAATCGGAATTCCAGTTGACTATATGCTGAAGAAAGAGCCAGTCTGATGTTGTTCAGACTGGCTCTTAAGTTAGATTGACCATTGTATCGAGCAACTGTTGGGATAGCTTGACTGCTAATTACGATGCTCTATTTGAATTGGATACCGTGGTCTATTGATTGTTGTGTATTATACCATTTCCACAACTACAGCGTGCTTACCTGCTGTGCAGGGGATGACGTTTCCTTCGATGGGTTGACCATCAACGGTAATCTGTTTCACACCCTTCTCGCTTCCGCGTGGGTTTTTGACTACGATGTCAAATTCGGCTCCGCGCAGAATACGTTTGATGCTATATTCCTTCATGTCTGATGGGAGACAAGGATCGATTTCAATACCATCGTATGTAGGCTTGATACCCAATAGGAACTGACTGACTGTATACCACATCCATGCGGCAGTACCGGTCAACCATGAGTTCTTTCCTTCACCGGGTTTAGCAGCATCTTTACCTGCCACCATCTGACAGTTGACGTATGGTTCAACCTTGTGGAGGTCTTGGTCTTTGATGTACATAGGACAAATCTTGCGGAAGAGTTCCCATGCATCGTTACCGCGTCCTGCAACAGTTTCTCCGATGATAACCCATGGGTTGTTGTGACAGAAGATACCTGCATTCTCTTTATATCCTGCGGGGTATGAAGAAATCTCACCCATTTCCACATGATAGGTGGTGTATGCGGGATTGTTGAGCACCATACCGTGTTCGCAGTCGAGATATTTCTTGCAGGAGTCGATTGCTTTGTCGCACATGCCTTCTTCAAGTCCGATGCCTGCCATGGTGCAGAATCCTTGTGACTCGATAAATATCTTTCCTTCCTCGTTTTCGTTAGAACCAATCTTGTTGCCATAGAAGTCGTATGCACGCAGATACCATTCGCCATCCCATCCGTGTTCCTTTACGGCCTTCACCATATTATTAATATGTCCGAGTGCACGATCTGCTTCTTCTGGCTTGCCAATCTGTTTGCAGAGTTCTACATACTGTCTGCCGCAGAGTACAAAGAGGCCGGCAATCATGAGGGATTCTGCCTTTGAACCTTCTGTCTTGTTTTCGGTAGTTTGGAAACTCTCGTTGGGATCCCATGAGAAACAGTTCAGGTTGAGACAGTCGTTCCAATCGGCACGTCCGATGAGTGGTAGAGCGTGAGGACCGAGGTTGTTGACTACGTGGTTGAATGATATTTTCAGGTGCTCAAATAGTGTGACTTCTGTTCCAGGCTCGTTGTCCCAAGGTACCATTTCGTCGAGAATTGAGAAATCGCCCGTCTCTTTGATATAAGCAACTGTACCGAAGATGAGCCACATGGGGTCGTCGTTGAAACCGCCACCGATGTCGTTGTTGCCGCGCTTGGTGAGTGGTTGGTATTGGTGGTAGCATCCTCCGTCGGGGAATTGTGTTGATGCAATATCGATAATGCGCTGGCGTGCACGACTTGGTACTTGATGAACAAAGCCAACAAGATCTTGGTTGGAATCGCGGAATCCCATTCCACGTCCTACGCCGCTTTCGAAGAATGACGCAGAACGTGAGAAGTTGAAGGTAATCATACATTGGTACTGGTTCCAGATGTTGACCATTCTGTTCAAGTTCTCGTCGTCGCTCTTTACTACATACTTATCGAGTAGTTCGTCCCACATGGTGCGCAATTCAGCAAAAGCAGCCTCTACAGCCTCTACGGTAGCGAAGCGCTCGATGGTAGCCTTGGCTTTGGTTTTGTTGACGAGTGTCACGTCGCTATCCTGTGAAGAAATGAGTTCACCTTTTTTCTTGCGCTCGATATCTTCCTTGCAGAACTTTTCGTCTTGTTCGTTTTCTACATAGCCGAGGATGAAGATATAGTCTTTGGTCTCACCCGGTTTCAGTTCAACCTCGATATAGTGTGAGGCAATAGGGCTCCATCCGTGTGCCAGGCTGTTGCTTGGCTTGCCAGCCATGACACATTGTGGGTTTGAAAATTCGTTGTATAGTCCGATGAACGACTCACGGTCTGTATCATATCCGTCGATTTTAGAATTAGCCACAGCATAGTATGCATAGTGGTTACGGCGCTCTTTGTATTCTGTTTTATGGTAGATAACGCTACCGTCAATCTCCACTTCACCTGTTGACCAGTTGCGTTGGAAATTCTCCATGTCGGTAGCCGCATTCCACAGACACCATTCAGCAAACGAGAAGAGCTTGATACGCTTAGTTTCGTTGGTGGTATTCTTCAAGGTTACGCGCTGTACTTCAGCCCATGTCTTTAATGGAACGAAGAATAGTACGCTGGCTTCTATACCGTTCTTTGCACCAGTAATGCGTGTGTAGTTCATACCGTGCCGGCACTCGTAGAAGTCGAGTGGTGTTTTGCAAGGCTTCCATCCTGGGTTCCACACGGTATCGCCATCCTTGATGTAGAAGTAGCGTCCTCCGTTGTCCATTGGTACGCCGTTGTAGCGGTAACGTGTGATGCGGCGGAACTTAGCGTCTTTGTAGAAACTGTATCCACCTGCTGTGTTAGAGATGAGTGAGAAGAAGTCTTCGTTGCCCAGATAGTTTATCCAAGGAAACGGGGTCTTAGGGTCTGTGATGACATACTCACGTTGTTGGTCATTGTAGTGACCATAGAGCTTGTTTTCCATCGTCAATTGATTTTGATAGTTGTTAATATTATTTGTTTCGTTATTTTTCTATAAGTATTCTTGCATCTACAGCCACTATATCGTCGGCGTCAGCCAGTAGTGGGTTGATGTCCATCTCTTTTATCTCTGTGGCAAAGCGAAGTAGTGTAGATAAGCGCACGATGATTTCTGCATACTTCTGCTCGTTGATGCCTTGTTGTCCACGTGTGCCTTTGATGATTTTATAGCCACGTAGCGATCGTATCATCGAGTATGCTTCGCCGTATGATAGCGGTGCAAGTCCGCTTTGTACATCTTTCAATACTTCTACAAAGATACCGCCCAATCCGCAGAGCACTACGTGTCCGAATCGTTCTTCATACTTAGCGCCGATGAAGAGTTCGGTACCTTTCAGCATCTTCTGTACCATGACGCCTTGCGCATCTTTGATATTCATCATGCGGTCAAACTCCAATGCCAGATGTTCAGGAGTGCGGATGTTGAGTGTCACACCGCCCACATCACTCTTGTGTACGGGTCCTACTACTTTCGCCACTACTGGATATCCTGTGCGGTTGGCAAAATCGATTAGAGTTTGTTTGTCGTCGCTTACCATTTCGGGTACCATCGGTATTCCGGCACATTCCAGTAGTTGGTGGACGATGTCGGGTGACACATATCCGTTGTCGGTAATACCGCTAATGATTTCGCGTATCTTAGGCACATCCACGCCGAAGAGTTCTATTTCAGGTGGTGCTGGCTGTGGTGTACGCATCACTTGTGAGAGGGCAGTAGCCAAAGTCACCTCGTCGCTGAAGTTTACATGACCTTTTGCCAAGAACTCAGCCACTTCTGGTCCGGCGGTATGCAGACTGGGTAGGATGGGGAAGATAGGCTTCTTACACTCGCCAATCTTTTTGTGTAGTACCTCGTAGGCCTCATAGAGTGTGGTCAGACCTGGTGTTCCGTAAATCACAGCAATGGCATCGATATTGTCGAAACGTTGATCGCAATAGTCGAGTGTAATACCCAATTGATCTGGGGTTCCTGTTGCCAATATGTCGATAGGATTGGCTACTGACGAACCTGCAAACAACTGGCTCTTGAGTTCCTCTGCTACAGGACCTTCCAACTTGGGAACTTCCAGTCCGCCTTTAGATAATGCATCGGTCAGCATTACGCCTGGTCCTCCTGCGTGGGTGACGATGGCGAAGCGTTTGCCCGCCAATGGTGGCAAGGTGAAGATACATCCCACGGTGGTCAGTTCCTCACGTGAATGGCAGCGCACGATGCCTGCTTTACGGAAGAGTGCCTCTACTGCCGAGTCGCTACTTGCAATGGCACCTGTATGGCTTGATGCAGCTCTGCTTCCGCTTTCACTACTTCCAGCTTTGACAGCGGCAATGCGACATCCTTTGCGAATAAGTGATGAGGCATGGAAGAGCAGTTTGTCGGGGTTGGATATGTTTTCGATATAGAGCAGTTTGACTTTCGAGTCGGTGTTAGGGTCGAAGTGTTCGTCCATGTATTGAAGCACGTCTTCTATACCGATTTGTTTACCGTTGCCAATCGACCATACCGAGTTAAATTGTAGGCCTTTGATAACGGCACTCTCTAAGATGAATACGGCAGTAGCTCCCGAACCGCTGACGAAATCAACACCTTGTGGATTAAGCGATGGGATAGGTTTTGTAAACACACTATGATGATTTCTGTTGAGCAGTCCGATGCAGTTGGGGCCGATGAGTGCTGCCCCATATCGCTCACAGGTGTCGAGTATGCGTTGCTCTCTTGCAGCTCCAGCTTTTGTCTCTTCACCAAAGCCAGCCGATATGATGATAAAGGCTTTTGTGCCTTTTTCGCTGGCAAGCAGTTCCACACTTTCTGGGCATAGTTTTGCTGGAATCACCAGTATGGCGAGTTCTGTAGGTGGCAGTTCTTTAGCATCGTGAAACACTTTGATGCCTTGTACTTCGTCTTCCTTTGGGTTGACAATACGTAGTGTGCCTTGATAGTTGCCTTGCAGGATATTACGCACGATGGCACCTCCTGGCTTGTGGACATTGTTTGAACCACCGATGACAACAATTGACTGTGGATGGAGCAGTTCTGGAGTAATCATAGTAGTAATATAGATTTAATTGCCTACAAAGTTACGATATAGTCGGCTAAATGCAAAGAAAAAAATGATTTTTCTTCGTGTTTTTTCTTCTTTTGATAGTACCTTTGCATGTATGAAACTTTCAAAGACAGACCAAAATATACTTCAGATAGCTCTGCCGGCTATTGTTACCAATATTACCGTCCCGCTTCTTGGCTTGGTAGATACTGCCATCGTGGGCCATATGGGGAGTGCGTCGTTTATTGGCGCTATTGCGGTGGGTAGTATGATTTTTAATCTGGTTTATTGGGTGTTCGGATTTTTGCGCATGGGAATGTCTGGAATGACCGCCCAGGCTCGTGGCCGTCGTCAGGTGGAGGATATTGTCAGGTTGTTGGGCCGCTCGGTAGCAGTTTCGTTGTCTATTGCTTCGTTGTTGTTGGTTTTTCAATGGCCGTTGCGTGAACAGATGTTGATGTTGATCCACCCCGGAGAAGGCGTCCGTCAACTGGCAGAAATTTATTTCAATATTGCGGTATGGGGAGCTCCTGCCGTGCTTTCGCTCTACGGATTGACGGGGTGGTTTATCGGCATGCAGAATACTCGCATTCCCATGCTGGTTTCTGTGGCTCAGAATGTTGTAAACATCTGTGCGTCATTATTCTTCGTCTATGCGCTCGACATGCAAATAGAAGGAGTGGCGTTGGGAACGGTCGTGGCACAATATGCAGGACTTATAGTGGCTGTATTGTCGTTGGCTCCGTCATTCTTTTTGTCTCGCGGTCGTAGGTCTTGGCGCCGACTGGGTCGTGGCTTTCGATGGCAATCGTTGCGGTCGGAATGGGGATGCTATTTCCGTGTAAATCGTGATATATTCCTTCGTACGTTGTTCTTGGTAGGTGTCAATTTGTTCTTTACTTCGGCTGGCGCACGTCAGGGCGAAGTGGTACTTGCGGTCAATGCACTTTTGATGCAACTATTCTTACTGTTGTCATATTTTTTAGATGGATTTGCCTACGCAGGTGAAGCCCTTGGAGGCCGTTATTGGGGAGCTTCAGATGCGAATGCTTTCCATGATGTGGTGCGACGACTTTTCCGTTGGGGTGGAGCATTGGCTTTGCTCTTTTCGATTGTATATATTGTGGGTGGCGAACCGTTTTTGCATCTTCTTACGGATAATGTTTCTGTGGTGAAAGCATCCCGCTCGTATGTGGGTTGGGCTTATCTTCTACCCTTGGCAGGAGTGGCAGCTTTTGTTTGGGATGGTATTTTTATCGGCATTACCGCTACTCGAGCCATGTTGATTTCATCGGTTGTCGCAGCTATGGTGTTCTTTTTTACGGCATTATTGCTCATGCCACTATGGGGAAATCATGGCCTTTGGTGTGCGATGACCCTTTATTTGTTGACTCGTGGTTTGGTGCAGACCCTGTTGTTTTGTAACATAAGGCTAAAGTGAAGCCTCCTTTATGAGCCATTTGCTCTATGGCTCAAATAGCGTATCTATTTTCTGATTATTAATGTGCTCTGTCTTCGGGATGCCTTCGGGATGTGTTCGGGATGCGCTTGGCCTACAAAAGTATGCCGTAAATCTCATGTAAGTCCCAAGTAAGTCCCATTTTCATGCGGAAAATAATTGGAGTTTGAAGGGAGGGTAAAGGACGGCAAAACTGATCAACGTCCGTATAGAAGTGAAACGAATTGAAACAAAAGAAATCGTCCTCATGTTGCTCGTATATTTGATAATAAAGGCAAAAAACTCGCCATTCGTGTTAAAACACTTTGTGTTTTGACTTTTTCTTTGTACTTTTGTGCTACTAATAACGCATGTGCGATGAAGAAATTAGCCTTTTTACTCCTCATAATGGTATTTTCTGTACTGACAAACGTGTCGGCGCAGACCTATCAGATGTTGTGGAAACAGGTGGAAGAAGCGCAGAAAAAAGATCTTCCGCAAACTGCCATTCGACAGCTGAAACCTATTCGTGAGAAGGCTTTGAAGGAAAAATCGTATGGCAATTTTTTGCGTTCCGCACTCCTGCAAACCAAATTGCAAACTGAAATAGCTCCCGATTCGCTCCTCTCGGAGGTGCAAAAACTGGAAAACATAGCCAGCACTACAGCCGATAAGGTGCTTCGGGCCGTTTGTTGCGTTGTACTCTGTCAAATCTACGAACAGGAAACAACCGCTTTCGGAAACGATTGGAAAGCCAAAGCCGACAGTTGTAGGCACTTGGCAATGGCAAATCCTGCACTTTTGGCGCAAACTCCAACAGCCGATTACACCCCATTTGTGCTTGATGCAAAGACAGTAGATGGCTTTGGTCACGATATGCTCAGCGTGGTGGCAGGCGAATTGGATGTGTGGACTGAGGCTCAAGCCTACTATGAACAAGCGGGTAACCGTCGTGCCGCATGTTTGGCAGCCTATTTCGCAGAACGAAGTCAGTCGGCGGACGATGTGGCTACGCTTGATTCGCTCATCAGCCGTTATGCGGAGGAGAAAGAAGTAGGGTGGCTTGCGGTAGAGCGTGTCAGATGCATGATGCGCAATGAGGAGACTTCTACCATGCAGACCGTGGCTTATATCGACCAAGCCATAGAAAGATGGGGAACAGCCGACCGCTTGAAGGAGCTTCTGGTGTTTCGTCATGAACTAACAGCGCCGCAATATTCTGCCAATATTGATGAAACACTTTTCATTCCACATGTTTCACAAACCATCAGATTGCGCAATCTTCGACACCTCACATCGCTCACACTTCGGGTTTACCGCACAACTTTGCAGGGCGACAGTAAGGAGCGCATCATGGGACAAATCAACGATGAGGCCTATCGCAGAATACGCCAAGGCCTTGTAGAACAGAAGTCTGCCGCACAAACCCGTACCTTTGCGCCACGTCCTGAATACGAACTTTTCAACGATTCCGTGACGTTGGCAGGACTTCCTGCAGGCATTTATCTATTGGAATTTTCTATTCCTGAAACAAAAGAAGTGCAGCGCCATTTGTGTTGCGTCAGCAATTTGCGTACTATGATTTTTGCACAACCCGATGGAAAAATGCGTTATGTGGTGGTTAATGCCACGACTGGACAGCCCGTTGCGGGAGCTAAGTTGCATATAGGTGACGGCAAAAAAGCCATGTTGTTGACCACCAACGCAGCAGGCGAAGCATTTCGTACAGCCACCTCCAAGGACAATTGGACTCCACTTTTTGCCTATACTGCACAGGATAAATATTGCCCGAAACTCTATAGTGACCGCTATCCCTATGGTGGACAATCTACAGCCGACAATATCGTAGAACTCTTCACCGACCGTGCCATCTATCGTCCAGGACAAACCGTTCATGTGGCAGCCATTGCCTATCGGGTGGAAACCGACAAGCAGACCCATGCGCTGAATGGAAAAACCTATACCTTGAAACTTTATGATGCACGAGGCAGAAATATCGCTGAAAAGCAACTGACTACCGATGAATATGGAAAGGCATCTTCCGATTTCCTATTGCCCGAACAGATGCTCACCGGCAATTGCCGACTCAATATGGGCGGTTGCAATCAGAATATTCGTGTTGAAACCTATAAACGACCCACCTTCGATGTGGCATTTGACGAGTATAAGGAACGCTATGCTGCGGGCGACACCATTACTGTGAGTGCAAGAGCAAAAACCTATTCGGGTGTGGCTGTACAGCAGGCAAAGGTTCGTTATCAAGTGCGCCGTCAGCAGTCATGGTGGTGGCGTAGTATGGATGGCGATAATGGCGTAGTGGCAACAGGTGAAACTACAACCGATGCCGATGGACTATTGAAGGTAAATGTTCCATTAGTATTATCGAAGAAAGAGGATAAAACTCCAAGATTTTATCAGTTTGTTGTAGAAGCAGATATTACCGATTTGCAGGGAGAAACTCGCCAAGCCACTATGTCGCTTCCGTTGGGAACACGGTCCTCTGTGCTTACTACAACCTTGCCTTCGAAAATCAGAAAAGACCAAAATACCCCATGGCGCATCAATCGTTTCAATGCTGCCGGACAAGCTATCGGTGGAAAGGTGAAATACCGTATTGACCAAAACCCATGGCAGACCGTAGAAGCCAACGATACGGTTGGACAATCATGGACCGCTTATACGTCGGGCAAGCATCATCTCGAAGCCGTATGCGAAGGCGATACTTTGCAGCATGGTTTTGTGTTGTTCTCACTCGACGACCACCGTCCTGCCGTCCAGACCGACGAATGGTTTTATGTGAGTCACGATCGTTTCCCAGCTGACGGTAGTCCGGTAACCCTACTAGTGGGTTCTTCTGATGCAGACGTCTATATGGCCTACGAGATCTGTGTTGCCAATAAAGTGGTGGAAAAAGGTTTCCGCCGTGAAAACGGTACATTGTGGAATCGCAAACTGACCTACAAACCGGAATATGGCGACGGTATCCAGCTCTCGTTCGTATGGGTGAAAAATGGAAAATATCATCGCCATACAACCACTTTGTATGCACCGGAACCAGACAATAAATTGACTCTGCGATGGGAAACCTTCCGCAACCGTCTGCTCCCTGGTCAGCAGGAAGAGTGGAGACTGCATGTCGCAGACAGCAAAGGACGTTCGGCAACGGCACAACTCATGGCTGTGCTATACGATAAAAGTCTTGATGCACTCGCCAAACACCAATGGTCGTTCACTCCCCGCATTTATTATCAAGTGCCGTATGGCAACTGGAGAATCTTATACAGTTCCAGCCTTTTTCTCGATTACAGTCTTCCCTGTCCCTATGTTGTAAACGATATTCGCTCAGTTGGCGTGTTCGATCATTCGGTCTATCCCTATCGCATGATGGGAATGGTGTTGCGCTCGTTCGCTACAAATGGAATAAGAATGAAGGAAATGGCCAAACAGGTGGGGAGAGTATATGAGGCTGTAGAAGAAAGTGCAGACCGCATGGAGAGTGTTGTTATGGAATCGAAAATGAAGGACTCAGGAATGGCGAAAATTGACGAAAACAATACGCACAAGCCTGTTGCCCTCCGCGAGAACATGACAGAAACAGCATTCTTCTATCCAACTCTCGCTACAGATACGGCAGGTATGGTAACTATTCGTTTCACCATGCCTGAGACGCTCACCACGTGGCGCTTCATGGGAGTAGCCCATACCAAAGACATCCGTACTGGATATATTGAGAGTGAGATTGTGGCACAGAAACAAATTATGGTAGAGACCAATCTGCCACGGTTTATTCGTGAGGGCGACAATAGCCAGTGGAATGTGCGCATCGCTAATCTCAGCAATAGTGTAGAGACAGGAACGGTGCGACTTGAACTGCTTGACGCTGAAACCGAAAAAGTGGTTTATACAGAAGATACCACATTTAGTGTCGATGCTGGAAAAAACACTTCTGCGACATTCCACTATCAGGCAGACGGAAATCACCCGCTCCTCATTTGTCGCATCATCGCCAATGGACAAAACCATTCGGATGGTGAACAGCGCTATTTGGCAGTGCTTCCAGCTACCGAACGTGTCATCGTGACACAACCTATCACGCAATACGAAGCCGGAGGCATGACGCTGAATATCGACAAACTATTTGCCAAAACAGCAACACATCGCAAATTGACAATAGAATATACCAACAACCCTGTGTGGATGATGGTTCAGGCGTTAGCGGCAGCAGGACAACCCTCAGAGAAAAGTGCTATTGGACAAGCGGCTGCCTATTATTCCAATTTTCTCGCCAAGTCACTTGTTGACCGACTGCCGCAGGTAAAGCATGTGTTTGAACTATGGCGCCGCGAAACAGAAGAAACGAACTCGCTCCAAGCGCAACTGATGAAGAATCAAGAACTCCGCGACCTGTTGCTCGATGAAACACCATGGGCGACCGAAGCAGATAATGAACGCGAACAAAAACGTCAGTTGGCAGACTTCTTCAACGACTATAATGTCAGCAACAGACAGGAGCAGAACCGACAACAATTGCAACGTCTGCAAAATGCGGATGGAGGCTTCGCGTGGTATGAAGGTATGCGATCCAACGACTATATTACGATGGAGGTGGCACAGATGCTCGCACGTCTGTCGCTCCTGACAGGCGAAGATAGTAGAACTAATGTCATGCTGCGCAAAGCCATGGACTATATGGACAAGAGAATGCTTGAAACCGTGACAGAACTCAAACGCAGAGAGGCAAAACGTGAGCGCATTACGTTCCCTGGAGATAATGCTTTCCGTTGGCTCTATGTCAACGCTATAAGCAAGCGCCAACTTTCAACATCGGTTCGCAAGGCAAGCGACTACCTTATAACATTATTGCGCAGAGAATCGAAGCGCATAAGCATCTATGGAAAGGCAACGCAGGCCATAATCCTTCATCAGCAAGGTTTGCATACGGAGGCAGCCAACGATGTGAAGAGCATCAAGGAATATTCAGTCTATAACAAAGAGGTGGGGCGCTATTTCGATACACCACGGGCATTCAATTCGTGGTATAGTTATAAGATTCCTACGGAGGTTGCGGCTATCGAGGCCTTGCACATGGTGTCTCCCGATGACGAAACAACCATCGAAGAGATGCGACGTTGGCTACTTCAGCAGAAACGTACCCAACAATGGGATACTCCTATCAATACGGTTAACGCCATCTATGCGTTCTTGCAAGGGAATGAACAGGTGTTGGCAACACCACAGCCGGTACAGATGGAGATTGACGGGAAGCCATTGGAACTGCCTAAGGCTACTTCGGGATTGGGCTATGTGAAAACAACTATTCAACCATCGGAAGGTAAGACTCTCACCATCCGTAAGCCAGACAATAACGCTTCGTGGGGAGCGGTCTATGCACAGTCCTTACAGCCCATTAAGCAAATTACCGCAACTAATGGGGCGTTGACCATAGAGCGTCAATTGGTGGGCGGACCAAGCATGTTGCACGTGGGCGACCGTATCAAGGTGCGTATTACCATTGAAACAAAGCGCAACCTCGACTTCGTTGAGGTGGTGGATAAGCGGGCGGCATGTCTCGAACCTGTCGGTCAATTGTCAGGATACCTTCGCGGAGCTTATTGCGCACCTAAGGATGGAGCCACACATTATTTCTTTGAAAAACTGCCAAAAGGCAAACATGTGATAGAAACAGAATACTATGTTGATAGAGCGGGATGCTATGAAACGGGAACTTGTACGGCACAATGTGCCTATGCCCCCGAATACCAAGCAACTGGCGCTTCGATGACACTCAATATTGAATAATAAAAAACAAAATAATGATTTTAAACAACAAAAGAAAGACAACAAATGGATGGCGATGGCTTGCAGCCTGTTGCCTGATGACAATGCTACCCATCGGGGCTATGGCACAGAAACTGATTGCCCAGAAAACTACAATAGATGTGGGTAAGACAGGATTCCAACAACCCGTTACTGCTGTCTTCGAGTTCAGAAACAAAAGCATAAGACGACTGAAAATCGAAAAGGTAGATCCAGATTGTAACTGTACAGTAGTAGAATATCCTAAGACCGTGGTTGGTATGGGAGAACGCTTCCAGATACGGATGACATACGATGCACGGATGCTTGGACATTTCGACAAGCAGGCAGCTATTATCAGTAATGGTACTAAGAAACCTGTATATATACGTATGAAAGGTGTCGTGCTGGCAGACTATCAAGATGTGTCGTGCAATTTCCCTATAGAGATTGGAGAATTGAGAACCGACAAAAATGAACTGGAGTTTGATAATGTCAACAAAGGAGAACATCCTATACAGCAGATACAAGTATATAATAACAGCGACAAGCCATGCCGTCCTAATCTTATGCACCTGCCATCGTATCTCTCTGCAACTGTCGTCCCTGAGAAAATCAACCCAGGACGTACCGCAACCATATCGGTCACGTTACAGTCGGAAAAGGTCGGAGGATTCGGATTGACGCAATCAAGCATCTATCTCGCAACTAATCCGGGCGATAAAGCTACGGCAGACAATCTCGTTGGAGTATCTACAGTATTGCTGCCAGCATTCGAGGGAATGACATCTGAACTTAGAAAGTTTGCACCAAACATGCAATTGTCGAAAGAGAAGGTGGACGTGGTAATGGCAGGAAAATCAAAAAAGAGTGATGTCGTCAACATAACAAATACAGGACGAAGCGAATTGAAAATCTCGTCTATACAACTTTTTACCGTAGGATTGCGTGTGTCGCTCAATAAGCGAATTCTTAAACCGGGAGAAACCGCACGCTTGAAGATAACTGTATTGCGCGACCAAATTAAAAAGGCACGTACACAACCACGTATTCTGATGATTACCAACGATCCAGACCACTCGAAAGTCGTGATACCGGTTAGCGCAACTTGATAGTCAGCCTAACGGAAAAGCATGTGAGGCATTACAATGTAAAAGAAACTATTATTGACTAAAATATTCGTAACCCATAATTATCGATATATGGAACATCCCGAAAACAACGCAGAATTTGCAGGACTGCAAGTGAACGGTGGCGTAGAGCAGCCGTCTATCATCAATCCTTATCTCAAACGTAATAGATTCAAACGCCGCGAGCTGACTGCTGCCGAAATGGTGGAGGGTATCGTAAAAGGCGATGTGACTGTGCTCTCACAGGCTGTCACACTCGTAGAAAGTGTCAATCCTGATCATCAGGCTAAGGCACAGGAGGTTATCAATAAGTGTCTGCCCTATAGCGGCAATAGTATCCGTGTGGGTATAAGTGGCGTACCGGGGGCAGGAAAATCAACGTCTATCGACGAGTTTGGCATACATGTGCTGAAAGAGAAAGGTGGAAAACTCGCAGTATTGGCTATCGACCCAAGTAGCGAACGCTCTAAAGGTAGTATCCTTGGAGATAAAACGCGCATGGAGAAACTGTCTATTCATCCAGATTCTTTTATCCGTCCTAGCCCAACGGCAGGATCTTTGGGAGGAGTGGCACGTAAAACTCGTGAGTCGATTATCCTATGTGAAGCTGCTGGATTCGACAAAATCTTTGTAGAAACGGTGGGCGTAGGACAGAGCGAAACGGCTTGCCATTCTATGGTCGATTTCTTCTTACTCATACAGTTGGCTGGTACGGGCGATGAACTTCAAGGCATCAAACGTGGTATTATGGAAATCAGCGACGGTATTGTTATCAATAAGTGTGATGGCGAAAATGTTGATAAATGTCATCTGGCTGCAACCAATTTCCGCAATGCATTACACTTCTTCCCTATGCCTGAGAGTGGTTGGCTGCCCAAGGTACTATGTTATAGTGGATTCTATGGCTTGGGTATCAAGGAAATATGGGATATGATCTATGAGTATATCGACTTTGTCAAAGACAATGGATACTTCGACTATCGCCGCAATGAGCAGGCTAAATACTGGATGTATGAAAGTATCAACGAGCATCTGCGACTCAATTTCTATAATGATGCACTCATACAGAAACGAATGCAAGAGGCAGAAAAGGAAGTCTTGGCTGGACAGCAGACATCGTTTGTGGCTGCACAAAATCTGCTCGATTTGTATTTCGAACAACTCAAGAATGGTAAATGAAGAACGAACAACCGAAAATGAACAATTCGTGTGAAACAAAGGATTCCTCTACGTCTCCCGTAAAAAGGAATGACGGAGGAATCCAAATTGAAATAGACAAAGGGAGCGGCTTTTGTTTTGGTGTGACTACTGCCATAAAAAAAGCAGAGGAGGAACTGGCTAAAGGAACGAAGTTGTATTGTTTAGGAGACATCGTTCATAATGGAATGGAATGCGAACGATTGCGACAGATGGGACTTGTCACCATCAACCATGACGACCTTAGACAGTTGCACAACGTAAAAGTGTTACTTAGAGCACATGGCGAACCGCCAGAAACCTACGTCTTGGCACAACGAAACAATATCGAAATTATAGATGCAACCTGTCCGGTAGTATTGCAGTTGCAAAGACGCATCAAAAAACAATATGAGGCTGGCGGAGGACAAATTGTCATCTTCGGAAAAAATGGACATGCAGAGGTGCTTGGATTAGTGGGACAAACTCAAGGCGAAGCTATCGTCATTGAGAAATTCGACGATGTGAAGTGTCTTGATTTCGAACGAGATATTTATCTGTACTCACAGACTACAAAATCACTCGATGAGTTTCACCGCATTATTGACTATATTCAAGAACATATTCAGCCTAATGCAGTATTCCAGAGTTTCGATACTATTTGCAGACAGGTCGCTAACCGTATGCCTAATATCTCACAGTTTGCAACACACCATGACCTCATACTGTTTGTCTGTGGACGGAAAAGCAGTAACGGAAAGGTGCTCTATAACGAATGCCTGCATATCAATCCCAATTCGCATCTCATAGAAGGACCAGAGGAAATACAACCGGAATGGCTAGAAGGCATAGGAACCGTAGGCATTTGTGGAGCTACCAGTACACCAAAATGGCTTATGGAACAATGTCGTGATGCTATTGTTGCGTTGACAGATTAGGTACTCACGTTCTGAAAAGCTCAAATGGATTTGGTTTTTCGCTCACTTAATCGTACCTTTAATCCTTCGGATTTTAGGTACTCACGTTCTGAAAAACTCAAATGGATTTGGTTTTTCGCTCACTTAATCGTACCTTTAATCCTTCGGATTTTAGGTACTCACGTTCTGAAAAACTCAAATGGATTTGGTTTTTCGCTCACTTAATCGTACCTTTGCACAAATGGAACAGAAAAAGATACCACAGGTTGATCTCGATCACCAGCGAACCACAGGTTTCCTGTTGGGACTAGTACTGGTGTTGGCTCTGCTGTTTGTCTCACTTGAATGGAACAGTATGCCCAATGTGGAGACAGACGAAGATATGGATATCAGCGAACTGGTCCATGAAGACGAACTGGTGCCTATGTCCATCGAACAGCAGATGGCTGAGATGCCACCGGCCAGAGCCAAAGCAGAAGAGAGTGAACAACTGCGAGTGGTGGATGACAATGTGGAACTGGCTCATGAAGAGAAAAACGAGCAAGACGATACTGATGGCGATAAAAATGGGGAAGATGATTCTTCTGTACCACAGCAGGTGGATACAGAAGACCCAAAGGTGCTAACTCCTGTGGGTATCGACCCTAACAACAATCCCTTAATGTTTCGTATTGTGGAAGATCTGCCACAGTTTCCTGGGGGTGCCGTAGAACTGATGAAGTGGCTTACACGTAATCTGACCTATCCAAAAGTTGCACAAAGTCGCAAAACACAAGGCAAGGTGGTGGCTTTCTTCTATGTGGAGAAAGATGGAAAAATCACGGGAATAACCATCCATCAGTCGTTGTCGAAAGAATGTGACGACGAAGCACTACGAGTACTAAAACAGATGCCAAGATGGAAACCTGGCATTCAGAACGGCAAGCCATGCCGCACTAAGGTGTGCATACCTATCGTCTTTAAACTATAAAAAAATCTTGAAACAATAAAAACGAATAACAATGATACTATCATCAAACGAAATCCTTCAAGCGGTCAACGATTTCTTGGAAAAACTTCCGTATGACCGTAAACCACAGTCGCTCTATGACCCAATCCGATATGTGTTGTCGCTCGGTGGCAAACGTATTCGACCTGTGCTGATGCTGATGGCATACAACCTCTACAAGGATAAACCAGAGGACATCCTTATGCCTGCATGTGGATTGGAAACGTATCACAACTACACGTTGTTGCACGATGATCTCATGGACAATGCTGACCTCAGACGTGGTCATGAGACCGTTCACAAACGTTGGAATGCCAATACAGCAATTCTGTCGGGCGACTCAATGTTGGTCTTGGCCTATCAGCGCATGGCACAGGTGCCTGCTGAAAAACTGGCGCAGGTGCTCGACTGCTTTACAGAGACTGCATTGGAAATAGGTGAAGGACAGGAATACGACATGGCATTTGAAACCCGAAATGACGTGCGCGAAGAGGAATATATCGAAATGATTCGCTTGAAAACTTCGGTGTTGTTGGCTTGTGCTACTAAGATTGGCGCTATATTGGCTGATGCACCAAAAGAAGATGTCGAAAATCTCTATCGCTTTGGTGAACGTATGGGACTCGCTTTCCAATTGCAAGATGACCTGCTTGATGTATATGGTGACTCAAAAGTATTTGGTAAGGCTATTGGTGGCGACATTACCTCTAATAAGAAAACCTATATGCTCATCAATGCTTTCAACCGAGCAACCGACAAACAACGTGCCGAACTGACTCGATGGGTTGAGGCCACTACATTCGATCGACAAGAAAAGGTTGCTGCCGTGACCAGACTCTACGATGAGATTGGCATACGTCAACTCTGTGAGGAGAAGATCAATGATTATTTCCAACAGGCAGCAGAGAGTCTTGATAAGGTTGGAGTTGATGGCGAACGAAAACAGATGCTCCGTCAGTATATGGATCAATTGCTTCATCGTAACAAATGATGCACTATACCGATACTCATACACACCTTGATGGCGAGGAGTTTCTAAACGACCTTGAGGCTGTTGTACAGCGCGCAAAGGACGCTGGGTGTCATCGAGTTCTTATTCCCGCTATCGACAGATCTTCGCTTGAGAGTGTGCCGGCTCTTTGTCTGCGCTATCCTGATTATGCCTTTCCTATGATGGGACTGCATCCGGAAGAGGTGAAGGCTGATTGGCATGATGTGTTAAGCGAAATGCACGAATCACTTCTAACCAATCCATCCTATATTGCTATTGGAGAGGTGGGGCTCGACTATTATTGGAGTCGTGAATTTGAAACAGAACAACTTGAAGTGTTCGAAGAGCAGGTAAGATGGTCTGTAGAGATGCAGTTGCCTTTGGTGATACATTGTCGTAAGGCACAAAACGAAATGGTGGCTATTCTCCGTCGATATGCCGACAAACTTCCTGGTGGCATATTCCATTGCTTCACAGGAAATGAGCAAGAGGCTCGTCAGTTGTTGGATTTTCCTGGTTTTGTATTGGGAATCGGCGGTGTATCAACATTCAAGAAAAGCCATCTGCCAGAGGTCCTTCCTGCTTGTGTTCCACTTGACCGTATCGTTTTTGAAACCGACTCTCCCTATATGGCTCCCGTTCCTCTTCGCGGTCAGCGTAATGAACCGGCATTCATTCAGCATATTATTAGAAGATTGGCAGAAGCGTATGGTGTTAGTGAAGAGAAGATATGTGAAGTCACTGAATCGACAGTCTTGCGCATCTTCCCTCGTCTTGCCGTCTGTCAGTAGAAAAACAATCTATTTGTTGGTAAATAATGTGGTTGTTTCGCATGGCGAAGTTGATGTTTGCGGGATATAAATATTCTGTCTTTTTCTTGCCAATGCAAAATAAAAGTAGTAATTTTGCATCCGCTAACGCAAAGGAGAGGTGCTCGAGTGGCTGAAGAGGCACGCCTGGAAAGCGTGTAACCGGCAAAACCGGTTCGGGGGTTCGAATCCCCCTCTCTCCGCGAAAAATAACTTAAAGGGAATCAATCAGGTTCCCTTTTTGTGTGCTTGTTAGAAAACCTTTTAATAGAGTGCTGATATGGAAATATGTTTACTTGTATAAAACATCATGCCGTTACAGTATTACAGTATTACAGTTTTTGAAAAGCAAAAACGATGGGTTCGTAGCGTTTTTACCAGTTAAAAACCACAAAAAACTATCTAATGAGCCTCAAAAAACGTTTTTGAAAACTGTAAAACTGTAAAACTGTAACGATGTAAAATATCTAATTCTGATATTGTTTCTTTACATACGTATATCGTTTTGTATTGTTAAAAGCCCAAAGGAAATCTTCCTTCCCTGTGCGTGCTATTTCCTAAGTAAGTCCTAAGTAAGTCCGCTGAAACTCCTAAGTAAGTCCCAATGAACTTACGGGCAATATGGGAAATAGATGGGAGATGTTACGGTAAGAAAGGGGAAATACCGCCTACACAGTAATTCTTATGCTTGACGTGGAATGGTTGTTCGCTATTTCCTTCTTGTTGCGGCATATCCTGCAATTACGACATAACAGAGTAGGGGAATGGTGAATGATGTAGCCATGCTGCCTGTTGTGTCGGCAATATATCCCATCAGTATTGGAGCAACGGCACCACCCACAATGGTCATAATGAGCAGCGATGAGGCTATCTTGGTATGGGTTCCTGCATCTCTTAATGCCAAGGAAAAAATGGTAGGGAACATGATGCTCTCACCAAAATATAAAGCGAAGAAGGCTGCAAGCGATACCAAACCGTTACAAGTGACAATGACAAGAGTGGAGAATATGGTGAGCATGGCACATACCATTAATATATATTTGGGTTTGATATAGTTCATCAACACTCCTCCTATCAGGCGTCCTGCAAAAAACAATCCCATGCCGCCAAAAGCAAGATACATACTGGCTTCTTGTTTTTCGATGTGGATACACTCTACGGCGTAATTGATGAAAAAACTGTTTACGCCAGTTTGAGCGGCTACATAGAGAAACAAAGTGAGCATGCCGAAAGTAAAGGCGACAACGTTGATCGGTATGTCTTTTCTCGTTTCTTGCGTTTCCGCTTCATGGGTTTTGCGAGGGTCAGGTAGTTTGACACGAGAGAATATAAATGCCACGACAAGTACAAGTATGCCAACGATAGCATAGGGAACGGCGATGCTTACTCCAGTGAACAACAGCTGACCGCCCACCAACGGTCCCACAATCCATCCTATGCCGTTGAGCGATTGTGATAGGTTGATTCGACTCTCTGCCTTGTCGGGATGTCCGAGAACGGTAGTATATGGGTTTGCACTTGTTTCAAGACATGTCAGTCCACACCCAATGACGAATAGTGACAACACATAATAGTAGAAGCTATTAACCAGTAATCCAGGTATGAACATCAGTGCACCGATGCCGAATAACATGAGTCCAGTCGTTACCCCTTTGCGGTATCCCCATTTCTGAATAATCCATCCTGCGGGTAGTGCCATGAGGAAATAAGCTCCATAGACAGCAGCCTGTGTCAGTGCCGACATGGCTTTGCTGATATGGAATGATTCCTGGAAGTGGGGGTTTAACACTTCCAATATACCATGTGCAAAGCCCCACATAAAAAACAGGGAGCTGATGAGCAAGAAGGGGATAAGGTAATTATGCCCTTCGTATTTGAAGATTGATGGCTTCATGGTGAGCATTTGTAAATTTCTTACTGTCCTTTACTACCAAGGCGAGATATCCTCCTCCACCTGCACCAGGCATTTTCCAAGCCAGTACATCGTCCATGGCGCTGTATTGGTCTATTGTGGGTTGTACGCTTGCTTCGTGGAGCTTCTCGCCGTTGATGGAGGGGGTGACCATGCCAGGGAACATGGCAATTTGTGCTTCAAACGATGCTTTGTAAGCTGCGGCAAAATCGTCAATATTGTGTGCGAGGATGGCAGTCCAGCAGGCATCAGCAGCATCAGCCAAAGCTTTCACCTTGTCGGGGGTGATGTCTTTATCCTCTACCACGCTACATCCTGGTCGTCTGGGAGCCATCGGTATCATTACGAGATGGTCTTCAAGGAATCGGAGTGTCATTTCGTCCTGTGTTGTCTCTATCTTTTCCGGCCAGAAATTGTGGTCGTAATAGTGTCTGCAGAGTCCTGGAATACAGATGCCGATTGAGTCTTGTGCGCCTGATATGATTCCATCGTGGCGTTCAGGATTGTTTTCAAAACAGAATACCAGTCGCGCCAACATTTCCGGATCCATCTTAGGGAGCTTCACAGGCCATATCTTCTGTATCATTTTTCGTGTTGATGTTGATAGTCCGCAACGGTCTCTTACTTCAAATGTTGGTTCGAGTGAGATGGTGATGGCCCATCCGGGATGGTGCATGCTCACGTATGGTTGGTCTATCCATGTGCCTGCCAAGTCCAGTCGGGTGGGGATAGATTCACCGTTTGTGCTTCCAGCCTGTGTCGTATCTGTTTCTTGTTGCCCTTTGGCAAGTTCAGCCTTTAGTGATGATGACGAACGTGCTTGGAGTCCTTCGTGTGGTGTGCGTTGCAATTCCACATATTCTATACCTCTTTCTTTGCAGAGTTTACGTTTCTCGTCAGAACCACCTTCTGCATTGACCACAAAGACGTCGGGCTTCACCAAGTCGAGTGTGGGCAGAAAGTCAATCACTCCGCTTCCTTGGTTGATATAGGCTTCTTTTACCGCCTTGATGTTTTTCACCATGAAGAGGCGTTCTTCTTGCGGAAACATAGGTTTGCGGTGTTTATATTCCAAATAGGTGGCATCGGATCCGATGCCCACGTATAGGTCGCCATATTGTGCTGCTTGCTGAAAGAACTCCACATGTCCGGAATGTAGTAGGTCGTAACAGCCGCTTACAAATACTTTTTTCTTCATGTTTTTTGTTGTAATAGGTGGACACAACGTTACAAGTGCATCCTGTTTATGAGTTTTGGGTTGTATTTCTATAGTGGTAATGGCGTCAGCGTGTCTCTGATTCAATATATAGATTTGTATTTATATTGAACGGACTATCGAAGTTGACCAACATCTGGTGTTTGGTGTCTTTTTCTGACAGTAGGGCTTGGTCGGTGGGTATTTTCCAGTTGATGCCCAACGATTGGTCCATGATAGAGATGCCGCCGTCAGCCTCTGGGTGGTAGAATTCGTCACACTTATACTGGAAAACTGCCGTTTCCGATAGTACGGCGAAACCATGTGCAAATCCTTTGGAGATGAAAAACTGTCGGTGGTTGTCTTCTGTCAGTTCTACGGCAACGTGTTGACCAAATGTAGGTGATCCTTTACGTATATCTACTGCAACGTCGAGTACAGCTCCCTTGACACACCGCACTAGTTTACTTTGTGTAAATGGTGGTCGTTGGAAATGCAGTCCGCGCATGACTCCATAGCTTGACATCGACTCGTTGTCTTGTACGAAGCGTATAGTGTGGCCCAGTATTGGTTTGACCTTCTCGTCGAATTCGCGCTGTGAGAAGGATTCGAAGAAATAGCCGCGTGCATCGTTGAACACTTTTGGTTCAAGAATCAGTACGCCTTCGATATTTGTTTTTATTACATTCATAATGACCCTGTTCTATAGGGGTTGATAGGAAATTGCGATGTATTCGCTAACGATATGATATTGTTGTATTATGCAAAGTTAGCGTATTATTGTGACATTGCAAAATTTATTGTTGCATTTTTGCTGCTGTGTTTCTTCATAGCAGATGATGGAAAAGTGTTCTGTATTGTTGTCAGCATCTGCAAAACAGCCATTGTCTATGAGTAATGATAAGTATGGGAATTGCCGGTGATGTGACGAATGTCTTGATGGCAATAGCCTCTGTTGAATGGTTAAAAAACGTTTTATACCTTATAGAAGTGCTTCGGCTTTTTTCACGCTACCGGCTTTTAATATGAGTTTTTTTACTTCATCATAGTCTTTGTATTTGGGATTGCGCTCCATGAAAATTCTCACAGCACGGTCGATGAGCTTTGCGTTGATGAGTTTTGCATTCACCATTTTGTTGCCTTCAACACGTCCGAGACGTATCTGTACTGTGGTGCTTATCATGTCGAATATCAGTTTCTGTGAGCTGCCGGCTTTCATTCGGGTACTTCCCGAGACGAACTCGGGTCCTGTTATAACCTCCACTTTATAGTCGGCTTGGCTGGCTATGGGTGAGTTGGGGTTGTTGACGATGCATCCTGTTGTGATGCCGTTAGCACGACAGTGTTGCAATGCTGCAAGTACGAACGGAGTGGTTCCGCTGGCTGAGATGCCTACAACGATGTCGGCAGTGGAAATGTTTTTGTCGATCAGTTGTTGCCAACTGTTTTTTGTGTCATCTTCACGCGACTCACGTGTTTGTGTCAGACACTCCGTTCCGCCAGGGAATATAGCTTGTATTTGTGTGCCGTCAGTGCCGTATGTGTTTTGCACTTCTATGGTGTCGAGTGTTGCAAGTCGTCCGCCTGTTCCACATCCCACATAGAATAGCCTTCCGCCACACTTCAGTTTTTGTTCTATCGTAGCGATGAGTTTGTTGATTGCCGGTAGTGCATTGCCTATGGCAACGGGAACTTTCATGTTCTCGCAGTTTATATCAGCTGTGATTTGTGCTATGGTCATTTGTTCGAGATGGTCATAGTGTGATGGTTGCTCTGTAATTCGTTTGTCCATTGTGTGATGCTTTTTTGGATGTTAGGTGCAAAAATACAATAAATTATTGAACCATGTTCATATTAGGATGTTTTTTTTGATCGTTTTCGTTAAGCCAGATGAGCAGAGTTAACTTTCCGTTTAAGTGAGCGAAAAATCAAGCTCGCTTGAAGTTTTCCGAACGTGAGGAAAGTCAACGAAGTTAAGTACACTTAAACTCTGCCATGGCGAGAAAAGTATTATAAGGTACCTTTCAGAAAAACAAAAGAGGGATACATCACTTTTGATGCACCCTCTTAGTAATATATCGGGAGATTTTATGTTTCAAATTTGCAGTTTGTTTCAGATTACATCATTAACTGAGCCCTTTTTCAAAGCGGGCTCAGTTAATGATGTAATACTATTTCAGCACACCAAGTTCCTTGCCCACCTTGATAAATGCAGCGATAGCCTTGTCAAGTTGCTCACGTGTATGACCGGCAGAGAGCTGAACGCGGATGCGAGCCTCACCTTTCGGAACTACGGGGTAATAGAATCCCGTAACATAGATGCCTTCCTCAAGCAGGCGGTTTGCATAGCGCTGAGACAGCGGAGCATCGTAGAGCATTACAGCACAGATAGCGCTCTGAGTAGGTTTGATGTCAAAGCCGGCAGCGAGCATCTTGTCGCGGAAGTAGTTTACATTCTCTACGAGGCGATCGTGAATGGTGTTATCCTCCTTCAGCATCTTGAACACCTCAAGGCTTGCACCGATGATTGATGGAGCCAACGAATTGGAGAAGAGATACGGACGACTGCTCTGGCGCAGCATGTCGATAATCTCCTTACGACCAGTAGTGAATCCACCGAGAGCACCACCGAAGGCTTTGCCCAAAGTGCCGGTATAGATATCTACACGACCGTATGTCTTGCAAAGCTCACTCACACCATGACCCGTTGCACCCACAACACCTGCAGAGTGAGACTCGTCAACCATGACAAGAGCATCATATTTCTCTGCCAAGTCACAGATTTTATCAATAGGTGCCACATTGCCGTCCATAGAGAACACACCATCGGTGCAAATGATACGGAAGCGCTGAGCCTGGGCATCCTGCAAGCACTTCTCCAATTCCTCCATGTTTGCATTAGCATAGCGGTAGCGCTTTGCCTTACACAAACGCACACCGTCGATGATAGAAGCGTGGTTGAGTGCATCAGAGATGATAGCATCCTCCTCAGAGAGGAACGAGCCAAACAAGCCACCATTGGCATCGAAGCATGCTGCATATAAGATAGTATCTTCTGTTTGGAAATACTCTGAGATGGCTGCCTCAAGTTCCTTATGGATATCCTGTGTACCACAAATGAATCTTACCGACGACATACCGAAACCACGGCGATCCATCATTTTCTTTGCACCCTCAATGAGGCGTGGGTTATTAGCCAAACCAAGATAGTTGTTTGCACAGAAGTTGAGCACTTCCTTGCCCTTTACCTGAATAGCTGCCTGCTGTGGGCTTTCAATGATACGCTCCTCTTTATAGAGGCCTGCTTGCTTCAGATTCTCCAATGCGCTTGCGAGATGTTCTTTTACTTTTCCGTACATAATAGGATTATTTAAAAGTTTTAGTTATTGAAATGCAAAATAACTCATTTTTTTCCAAACTAAAAAAGGTTTTTTTGTTTTTTTTCAATAGAACAAAAAAATGAGCGGTTTTGTATTGCTATTTGGAAAAAAATGCTTTCCTTTGTACCTATAAACGCTAAAAATACATAATACTATGAACATTATCTTGGTTATAGGATCAACAGGCCAGATTGGCTCAGAGCTTACAAGGAAGTTAAGAAGCATTTACGGAAACGCAAATGTTGTAGCTGGTTACATAAAAGGCGCTGAGCCTAAAGGGGAACTTGCAGAGGCAGGACCAATGGCAGAATGCGATGTAACAAATCCTCAGATGATTGCCGATGTAGTGAAAAAGTACAACATCGACACCATCTACAACCTCGCAGCATTACTGTCTGTTGTTGCAGAGTCGAAGCCACGCCTGGCATGGAAAATCGGTATTGACGGCCTATGGAACATCCTCGAAGTAGCTCGCGAGTGCGGTTGCGCTGTATTCACTCCGAGTTCAATCGGTTCGTTTGGTTTGAGCACGCCAAAGATGCTCACACCGCAGGACACCATCCAGCGTCCGCGCACCATCTACGGCGTATCAAAGGTAACAACAGAGCTTCTCAGCGATTACTACTTCAACAAGTATGGTGTAGATACTCGCGCTGTGCGCTATCCTGGTGTTATCTCATACATGACACCTCCAGGCGGCGGCACTACAGACTACGCTGTTGACATCTACTACTCAGCCGTTCGTGGCGAGAAGTTTGTCTGTCCGATTAAGGAGGGCACACTCATGGACATGATCTACATGCCGGATGCATTGAAGGCTGCCATCAACATTATGGAGGCAGACCCCACACGCCTTGTTCACCGCAACGCGTTCAACATCGCTTCGCTCAGCTTTGGACCAGAGACCGTCTTTGCTGCAATCAAGAAGTACAAACCTGAGTTTGAAATGGTTTACGATGTAGATCCGTTGAAACAGAGCATCGCAGAGAGCTGGCCCGACCGCATGGATGACTCTTGCGCTCGAAATGAATGGGACTGGTGTCCGACCTACGACCTCGACACCATGACAAAGGATATGCTTGAGAAACTTACCATAAAACTCAAAGGATAAACATATCGAAAGAACATACAAGTGGAGAACGTTTTCGTTAAGCCAAATGAGCAGAATAAAGCTCGCTTTAATTCTGCCATGGCGAGAAAACGAAGGATGAAATCCAACGTTTTCGTTAAGCCAAATGAGCAGAATAAAGCTCGCTTTAATTCTGCCATGGCGAGAAAACGAAGGATGAAATCCAACACTTCTTCATCTCCATAGCTCTTCTGCTGGAGGTCAGACCAGTCGAACATGTTGTCATTTTCGATAAGCAGATTGTCTGCAAGTTTCCATCCGTCGTTTCTCGAAGTCCACGGTTGAGGCTGATAACCGGCTATCATTCTCAGAATGGAATCGTTCATCTGATTATGGTCCCCTTCGTTCCATAGACGTAAAACAACAATACATCCTCGGCGGGCTGCCTCTTGGGCAAATGTTATTACTTCGTCGATGTACTGTTGAGGATTGTCTGTGTTGTTTCCTTCGCGCGAATGGAGTGAAATTTGCGGCTAAAGGTGCATTTGGAAAAGTCAAAGGCGTGTTTGGCAAGAAGAAAAAGTAATATGTTTCGTCATATTACATTTGTATGATGTGAAAGATAGGGCTGGTTTCCCAATGTGGAATCCAACCCTATTTGCTTCTCTTAGCCTTGATTCCACAATGCACGGCGTGGCGCAATGTTCGCATACAGAAAATTCAGTTTTCAAGAAAATTTCGACCACTCGACCATACCTATAGTATAACATGCAGTAGCTTAGAGATTTAAGTGGTAGTCGAAGCCTAAAATTTTCGATCACCATCGACCACCATCGACCACGCAAATTTTTTTCATCTATCGTAAACAAGATATACTAAGTGGGCCATGGTGTTGATGTCTAATTGGGGGTGCTGATGTTTATCAACGCTTTTTCAAACCTTGATAATATTTTTATCAAACGTTGGATAATACCTTTATCAAACGTTAGATAATACCTTTATCAAACGTTAGATAATACTTTTATCAAACGTTGGATAATACTTTTGTCAAACGTTGGATAATACTTTTGTCAAACGTTGAAAAAAACTTTGCCAAACGTAAGACAATACTCTTGCCAAACGTTGGACAATACCCTTGCCAAACGTTGGACGATACCCTTGTCAAGACTAACAAACACAATAATATAGGCAACAAGCCCGAGCTCAATTCTGTCATTCCCGTTACTACCGGCGCTATGGTGTCAGGAAACGGATGGCAGAGTGTGAAGTTTTGCAAATCGGCAACTGGCAGATACATCGCTCTACAGTGTTTCGATACACAAGACGGTACTCCGCTCTCTGTTGCTGAGATATATCTGAGAGATGTCAACGGGCAACGCATTGCTCGCGACCAATGGCAGGTGAAATATGCTAATAGCGAGAACGAAAAGGGAAATCACACTGGAGACAAAGCTTTTGACCTGCAAGAGTCAACGTATTGGCAAACGGAAGAGTCGGCAGAAATGCCACATCTCTTGGTGATTTCTCTGATGTTTTCTTATTCTGAAGAGGAATTGTAAAATGCATAATGAAGAAAAGTATCTGTTATAGGTATGTTTTTGAACAACATTCGATTTTTTTTTCGTAATTTTGTGGCATAAAATCAAGTAAATATAAGATATGAAAACGATTACATCTGAAACCGGAGAGAAAATAAAAATTGTTGTAGGTGACATAACTAAGTTAGAAGTAGATGCCATCGTTAATGCTGCCAACAAGACTCTGCTGGGTGGAGGTGGCGTGGACGGCGCTATTCATACAGCCGCTGGTATTGGACTTCTGAAAGAGTGTAGAACCTTAGGTGGCTGTAATGTGGGTCAAAGTAAAATGACAGGAGCATATCAACTGCCTTGTAAGAAAGTCATTCATACCGTTGGACCTATATGGTATGGTGGCTCTGACAATGAACGCAAAATGCTGGAATCTTGTTATGATACCGCGATGCAACTTGCAGAGGAACATCATTTGAAGAGTATTGCTTTTTCATGTATCAGTACCGGAGTATTTGGCTTTCCGAAAGCTGAAGCAGCACAAATTGCAAAACGTGTTATCTGCGAACATATCCGAAACGGCTACGATGGAGAGGTTATCATTTGTTGCTTCTCTGAAGATGATGCCCGGTATTATATGTAGGGGAACTGGGCCTTATAGCTCAGCTCCTTAAATATCACTCATCCTGCATCGCAAAGTCTGGCTTGATACTAGAAAAAACATAATTACTCATGTATCGTTCTATTATTGGAAAGGAATAACTAAAAAGAAAATCCGCATAACTCACCTGAGCTATGCGGATTTATCTATCTATACCTTTCGGTAGTTATCTATACTTACTTCACCTCTTCAAATATAAACGCTATTGTGTATCATGCGATTACAAATACGCGTAAACGATAAGAGAATGTAAAAGGGGCTGTAAAGCCAAACAAAAATAGAAATCCCAAGTAAGGGACTATTTGTTCTATAAATCCAAACTATCCTCTTTTAGAAGGAAGTCGAAAAGACCTATTGTTAGTATGCCTTCTTCATTGCGACGTGGCATGATGTGGTCCTTCACAATGATAACCTTTTTGAAAGAATCATTAATGTTTGTAAGTGGGCGAGATTCCTGTATCTCTTTCTCCCTGTCAGGGATGGACAAGGCTGACTGCACGTAATATTTCTTGCTTCCAAGAGTGGCGATGAAGTCCACCTCAAGTTGGATGCGCAACCACTTGCCATCCTTGTCCTGCTTCTTTATTTCAACCATTCCGACATCAACACTGTAACCACGTACAAGTAATTCATTGTAGATGATGTTCTCCATGATGTGCGTCTCTTCCTGTTGGCGCATATCGAGGATAGCATTTCTCAAACCGATGTCCGAGAAATAGTATTTGGATAGTGTGTTGATGTATTTCTTCCCTTTTATATCGTAACGTATTGCTTTATTTAACAGGAACGACTCAGACAGATAGGTGAGGTAATTCGCAATCGTCTGACTGCCAATGCTTACATTCTTAACGCTTTTGAAGGTGTTCGACAATTTAGTAGGATTGCATGGAGCACCTATAGACGAAGCCAAAATTAGCACCAACTCACGCAGTTCATTATCGTTTTTGATTTTATGCCTTTCGATAATATCTGCCAAATAAACTGTTTCAAACAAACCCTTCAAGTAGTTGATTTTCTTTTCTTCGGTCTCAAAAGACTGTATAAGTGGCAAACCTCCATAGGTGTAATATTCACGCCATGCATCCTGCTTGTCACCGCCAACGGCAGAATAAAACTCCGCAAAAGATAGCGGATTCACATGGATGGTTTCTCCTCTGCCACGAAACTCCGTTGGGATATCCGAAGACAGGAAGTGAGAGTTGCTGCCTGTCACGTATGTGTCGGCATTATCAATATGACGGAAACTATTCAACACATCAACAAACTCATCCATCAATTGCACTTCATCAATAATGATGTAATACAGTTCTTTGTCCTTGATTCTGTCATGAACATAGTGAAGCATAGTGTCTGGATTTCTCAGTTCCTTGTTCATGCGGTCTTCAAGGTCAATGCGGATGATGTGGTCATCAGCCACTCCATTATCTAATAGGTAGTGATAGAACAAGACGTTCAGCAGATATGATTTGCCACATCTACGAATACCTGTTACAACTTTGATAAAGCTATTTTGACGGCTTTCTATCAACTGCTTTAGATACCTGTCTCTTTTTATCTCCATCATTTGCATTATATTTTTGCCAGTATTGGCAACTTTTTACGATGCAAAGATAACGTTTTTTATTCTACTACACAAGTTTTACATTAAAAAACTGCCAATCTTGACATATTTTTAATGCAGAGATAGGAAGAGTGACCAAAATTTAGTTTCAAATTGAGACAATCTCAAAGCATTTGGAGAAACGAACTTTTTATGATTTTCTCTGAACTTTTCTCCGAACCAAACACATCTTTCTTCGAACTATCATTGCTTCCATATATGAATGCGATTTCCGCGGAGAAAACCATATGGTTGTCAGTCATTTCAAAAGATATTTCAAATACACATTATATTTAATAATAAGCATGAATATTGTCATGTACTCATCAAAAGATTGGTCTTTTAATCAAATTTTGGCTTATTTATGGAGTTTTTTGAGCATATCAGCATTTGTCTCGATTATTTTTTGTAACTTTGCCGTCAAACAACAGAAATCTATCATGGCAAAGTTAAATCGTATAAGAGTCGTTCTCGCAGAACGTGACCTAAACAACAAGTGGCTATCCGACAAACTCGGTAAGGATCCTGCTACAGTGTCCAAATGGGTCACCAATACCACTCAGCCCAGCCTTGAAGCCCTCATTGCAATAGCCAATGCGCTTGAAGTGCCTGTGCAGGAGTTGGTGAGACAGGAAGAATTCAATCAAGAGAAATAAGTCGAAATGACGTACGAAGCAAGAGCAGAGCTAAAGTTTGTTTTGGCTATGCCTTGCAAGAAGGAAGAAGACGAAGTCAAATGATAACAAAAGACGAAATACAAGAACTGCTGTATAGCACGGAAACCTATCGTGTGGAGCGAACCACGTCAACAGGTGACATGGATAAGTTCCAAGAGGCTATCTGTGCCTTTGCTAACGATCTGCCCAATTCGCGCAAGAATGGCTACCTGATATTGGGCGCTTACGACAACGGAGAGTTGTCGGGGTTGAAGGTCACTGATGAATTACTGAAGAAGATTGCAGCCATACGCAGCAACGGAAACATCCTGCCTATACCTGTTATGAGTGTTGACCGTTTCCAGTTTCCGGAAGGTGACTTGTTGGTTGCTGAGGTCAGCCCATCCGATCTGCCGCCTGTTCGTTATCGTGGTCGCACTTTTATACGTATCGGTCCTCGTCGCGACATAGCTACGGAGGCAGAAGAACGCATCCTTGCAGAACGAAGAATGTCTTTCATGGCCACCTTTGACACCATGCCTTGTTTGGCTGCCAAACTGAATGATATCAATACGGACTTGTTGCGCACAAAATATCTGATACCGCTATTAGGTAATGAGTTGGTGGAATCTGACACTCGTCCCATCGAGGAACAGATGGCCGCTGTGGGTATGTATGACACGGAGCACAAATGCCCCACATACGCAGCAGTTGTTCTATTTGGCTACAAGCCGCGCCGTTTTATGCCAGGTCTTTATGTGCAGTATGTGTGTTTCAAGGGTGAGGACGTGACCAGTGAGGTAGAGAACGAAATGCAGTTGGAAGGCAACTATTGCGAACTGCTGCCACGTATAGAATCGCTTTTGGAGTTGTCTGTCATCAAGAAGAAACCCGTTTTTGTTTCTATCCTTCGCGAGGAGATGGTCAGCAACTACCCCTATCAGGCTATCCGAGAGCTTCTTCTCAACGCCTGTATGCACCGCGATATGCAGAGTAATACGCCACTTCGCTTTTATGAGTTTGCCAGCCATCTGGAGATTCTGAATGCGGGCGGCTTGTATGGCAATGCCCGCCCTGAGAATTTCCCAAGTGTGAACGATTATCGCAATCCACTTGTAGCCAGTGCCATGAAGACGCTGGGCTATGTCAATATGTTCAATCGAGGTGTAGGACAAGTCCAGACTGACTTGAAGGAAAATGGCAACCAACCCGCAGAGTTCAACGTTAATCTTATCACGGCATTCAAGGTTGATGTGAAAGTCTCACAGAGTTATAACAATGAGAATGGCGGTAAAATTGACGGTGATGTCGTAGAAAACATCGCAGGAAACATCGTAGATGTCCCCAGTTTGTCCCAAGCTTTGTCCCTAGTTCTGTCCCCAGTTTGTCCCCAGTTGAGCGAAGTGCAGTTGAAGAAGATGGTGTCTGTAATTGACTACTTGTTTAGGGCTTCTAGCTCTATCACAGAGTTGATGGATTGTGCTGGTGAGAAAAACAAAAGCAGATTCCGCCAGACTATCCTCAAACCCCTCGTTGATACAGGCTTGGTAGAACCGACGATAAAAGATATTCCAAACAGTCCGAAACAGAAATATGCGCTAACTGATAATGGTAGAGAAAATCTTCAAACAATATCGTAGCAAGGACGTAGGATAGGCGTTTGATAGTCTCTCGATAGGACAAGAAGATGGTAAGAAGTAAGCAAGAATAAAAAAATAAAAAGAAGAAAGAATAATTGTAATGAACGTGATATCATTCTTTGCTGGTTGCGGAGGTCTTGACCTTGGTTTTGAAAAGGCTGGGTTCCGAGTGGTTTGGGCTAATGAGTTCGAGCCAAGCGTTCATGCGACCTATGAAAAGAATCATCCTAATACAATTCTTTGCAAAGTTATTGTTATAAGCAGAAACAAATTAAATACATAGTAATATGATAAACTTTCAATTCTTTCCACGGTCACATGGTGTGACACCTGAGATACAAGTGGTCATTGATTGTTTCAAGAAGATTGAGGCAACTCTTGCTGACGGACAGCATAGGGTGTCGAACGACGTGTTGGCTCTCCTGCGTCCGCATCTTGAGGCTTGCGGATATGATGTGGAGAAAGGTAAAGGACGTGACGAGAAGATAGATGTTCCGGTGCTCTTTGGCGAGAATAATGCTATTGACAAATCTTTCTATGCTGATGCAGTAAACAGAGAGCATCGAATTGTTATAGAAGTTGAAGCAGGGCGCGCCGTGAGAAACAACCAATTCCTAAAAGACATCTTCCAGGCCTGCATGATGTTCGATATCGAGTACCTTGTGATTGCTGTTCTTAACGAATACACTGGCGGTGGCGCCATTACCCATGACTATAACGAAGTAAAGACCTTTTTGGAGACATTGTATGTGTCCAACAGGTTGAGATTGCCTCTAAAAGGAATCTTGTTGATTGGTTATTAAGGGAAGTAAAGGAAAACGACTATTGCTGACATGGTAAATCAGAATAATATATTAGATATTCTAAAAACTTCTCCGAGCGTGGCGCTACTGAAGGCTCGGAGCAGCGGAATCATCATTGACTTCTTGACGAGAGTCTATGGTGATGTGGCGGCTGTTTCTCACGAGAATATACACAGTCTGTTGGCGGAATACCTGAACAGTCATGGGTTCGATGAGGATGATGAGAGCGACATCCTCTATACAGATACATATGAAGAAAAGGCGACCAAATATATCAGAAAGTGGACGGATAGCGGTTTTCTGACCAACTACAGAAATGAAGACGGGGAAATCCATTATGAGTTATCATCGCACTCAAGCAAGGTGATAGACTGGCTGGCGGGGTTGAAGCAAGAAGAGTACATCGGCACAGAATCAAAGTTTAAGTCGATAATCAGTCAGCTGAGAGAGTTGGTAGAATATACCAACGAGGACAGGGAGAAGCGTTTGCAGTTGCTGGAAGACAAGAAGATGGAAATTGAGCATCAGATTCAGCAGCTACAGATGGGCGAGGACGTGAAGGTGTATGAGGAATATGAGATTGTCCCGAGGTTCCTGCAAATCAACAAATTGGCCAAAGAGTTATTGACGGACTTCAAGGATGTGGACGACAATTTCAAGAACATCATCAAGGAAATCTATCAGAAACAGATCGACCCAGGTCTAAAGAAGGGCGGTATTTTGCAATATACATTTGACGCGCTGGATGAGTTGAAGTCCAGTTCGCAGGGTAAGAGCTTCTATGCATTTTGGGAGTTCCTGCTGGCACGTGAAATGCAGTCGGAGTTAGACGACTTGATAGCTGAACTGTTCCAGACACTGAAGGAAAAGAACATTGATAGTGGCGACACCTTCTTGCAAAACATGGTGGAGTACTTGTACGAATCTGGACGCAAAGTTTATCAGACCAACGACAAGATGGCTGATAAACTGAGCCGTATCATTCGGGAAAATGAGATGTCGCGCGCAGATGTTAGTAAACGGGTGGTTCAGGAAATCAAGAACACGCTGATTGAAATATCAAAAAAAGGCCAGAAGCCTGATATATCGCTGTCTGTTGATGATGGGATGGAGATTAACATTCCGTTTGACAGGAAAATAACATTTGAGCAGGGTGAGAATACTGAGTATAACACCATGCCGGAGACCGACACGCTTTCAATAGAAGAACTGGGCGAACTGGGCAAAGTATTCAGCAATGTCTATGTAGATCGCAAAGTGCTGGTGCGAAACATTCGTGAGGCGATGAAAGATAAGAGCCAAGTGACACTACAAGATGTCGTGGAGCAATTTCCCTTGAAGCAGGGCCTTCCTGAACTGTTTGCTTATTTTGGTGCATTGGGGCAGTTTCCCCATAAGTCTGTTGACGAAGAGAAGCGTCAGGCCATTGTGTTTGACTATGAGAATAATAAACGAATCCGTATTCCGGAAATCATCATATCTATATGAGCGAGCAAAAACCATATTCTAAAGCAATCATCCTCCTGCTGAAAAAGACCGTAGAAAAAGGGTCTCCTGTGTGGGAGGATATCATCAACTATCAGGTGGAGATACAAGACTATCTGGCGGTTATAGGACTCGAGCTGATTTTGAAGAAGGATGAAGGCTTTGCCTTTGTCAAGCAGATTGTGTTTGATGATGACACCACATTGAATCTGGTCTCAAGGCGCCAGCTGGGCTTCGAAGTTTCCATAGTTGTGATTGTGCTACGACAGTTATTGGAAGATTACGATAACAATCCTATCGAGACACAATCTACAGACAGAATCATTACGACTAATGAGATAAAAGATGAAGTTAGGCTATTCCTGCCGCAAGACTTCAATCGGGTGAAGTTGGAGAAAGAGTTGGACACCTATATTCAGCGAGTTGTCGATTTGGGATTTCTGAAAGAGGTAAAGCGAAATGGGGATGAGGTACGATACAAGATTCATCGCATCATCAAGGAGAAGGTGACACTGGAAGATTTGGATACATTCAAGAATAAACTGAAGGAGTATGCCGGAACAGTATGATTTGTTTACAACCAATGCCGGGACTGCCGGTTATCGGTTGAATTATATGGAAGTTTATAACTGGGGCACATTCAACAAGAGAATATACAGAATAGCCCCAGAGGGAAACAATTCTCTTCTGACCGGAGCCAACGCTTCCGGTAAAAGTACGTTGATTGATGCGCTGCTAACGCTACTCGTTCCTGCCAAGAAGGATAGGTTCTACAACCAGTCCTCAGGAAACGAACGTAAGGGAGACCGGACAGAAGAAACTTACGTGCTTGGCAACTATGGCAACATCCAGGCTGAGGGTGAATCGGCCACCAAGACGCAACAACTCCGAGATAGGAAAACGTACTCTGTGATATTGGCCTCATTTGCCAACAATCACGAACAGGTGGTTACGCTGTTTCAAGTGCGCTGGTTCGTGAACGGAGAGTTGAAATGCTCATACGGCGTTTCCTCAAAACCACTGAGTATCAAAGGCGATTTTTCTGATTTCAACGGGAGCAAGGGAGACTGGAAGAAAACGCTGGAGAAACGATATAATGCCAATGTACCTAAGAAGCAGATTGAATTCTACGATACCATTAAAGACTATAAGGACAGAATAATCAATTCCTTCGGGCTTCGTTCGGACAAGGCGCTAACGCTCTTCAACCAGATTGTTGGGGTGAAAGTACTCAATGACTTGGACGAGTTCATCCGCAATAATATGCTTGAGCAGCGGGATGCGGAAAGTGAATACATCCGGTTGAGTGAAAGCTTCGCCACTTTGATGGAAGCGAAGACCACGATTGAGAAGGTAAGGGAACAGATAGCTCAGTTGGAGCCCATTGATGAAAAGGCCAAGAAACTCGAGGAAATAGATTATGCCCTTATGGATTTGAAGAATACTCGGGAGTTGGCCGTATATTGGTATGCCAAGAAGAATGTGGAATTGGCAAATGACAGGATTGCAGAGCTAAATGAGAAACTGGTGGGGTTGAAAGGAGAGCTTGCAAAGTTGGATGGAGAGAAGGAACAGCTAAAACAACAGGAGCGTAATTTGTCGTTATCTATTGAAAATGACGATGTAGGCAGACAAATAAAAGAAATTGAAAAAGAAATAAGGGGATTAAATAATACCAAACAAGCTCGCCAAACGAAACTCACTAATTACAATAAAAAAGTTGTTGAGGTAGGACTTGCTGAGAATCCAACTGAGCAAGTATTTATAGAAAATCGTGAAATAGCACGTACAGAAAAGATTAAATGCCAAACATCTTTAGATGAGAAAAGCGAAGAAATGCGCCTGACTAAAAACAGAGGTGACAAACTGAAAGATGAAATTGATGAGAATCTTAAAACATTGCAGATACTCCAAAAGAACAAAAACAATATTTCTGGCCGTGAAGCAGAGATACGCGATGAAATTCTACAAGCTGTGGGCGCAACAACAAGTGAGATACCATTTATCGGAGAGTTAATTCGTGTAAAAGTTGATGAGAAGGATTGGGAGAATTCCATTGAGAAAATCTTGCATAACTTTGGTCTGAGACTGATCGTTCCAGAAAAATACTATAAAGCCGTCAGCGAATATGTCAATTCCCACAATCTGCGTGGAAGGATTGTCTATCACCGCCATGAGGAAACTTCGTCGTTGAGAGGATTCCAAAATTCTCCAGCAAACTGTTTACTTAACAAACTGGAGTTTAATACAAAGAGTCCTTACTGGAGTTGGGTGGAAGATACTATTGCTGACCATTATAACTATGCTTGTGTTTCAGATTTGGAAGAGTTCTATCGTTACAAGGAGAAAGCTGTAACAATAGAAGGTCTCATCAAATCTATGCATAATAAACATGAGAAGGACGATAGGCCTCATACCAGCAATAGGGAAAACTATGTTTTGGGTTGGGATAATAAGGAAAAGATTGCATCTATTCGCATTCTAGTAAAAAATCTTCAAGAGCAGCAAAAACAAAACAGGGATGATATTCGTCGTATTGATACTGAAGCGAAGGAGATAGACTGTCACAGACTATGCTTCCATGATATTTTTGAGAGCTTCACGAAATTTGAAGAAATCAATTGGGAAGAAACTGCTCGCGCAATTCAAGAGAAAGAAGAGAAAAAGGGGAATCTTGAGGCCACCAATAATAAGGTAAAGGAACTTCAGCAGCAACTGGATGGGGTGAAGAAGAACCTTAATAAACTGGAGAAAGAAACCATCGCTTCAAAGAATCGCGAGATATTCCAGATAGAACAAGTTGATTTGGTTGACGCTACGAAGAGGTTGAACAGCAACAAACCTATAGTTGATAATCTTGGTGAAATAGACATTGCGGCTTTCGAAGAAAGAAATAGAAATTGGATTGATGTCAATTACGATACTATTGAATCGATGAGGAATGCTTTCCAAGAAACGATTCAAAGGCAAGAAAAACAAAAGGAATCAGAACGATCTCATATTGAAGGCGAGGCAGCTGATCTGATACGGAAATTCAAGAATCCATCTGAAGAGATTACCTTGCGCTTCAAGGACTGGCGCTCCGACGTGCATGCCCTGCCGGAAGCCAGCAGCATCAACCTGATAGGTGAATACCAAAAACTGTATGATCGTTTGGTCAAAGAGGATCTGGTGCGCCACAAAAAGAAGTTTGATGAGTACCTGCAAGAGACGATAATCAACAAAGTGTCGGATTTCCGTATGTTCTTCAATAACTGGGAGAAGTCAATAAAGGATACCATTCAAATGCTGAATCAGTCACTTGCAGAGATTGATTTTAGTACGACTCCCGTCACTTTTATCCAACTGGTCAACTCAAAAAGAACCAATGCGGAAGTGGCGGAATTTAGGCAAAAATTGGATAATGCTATTCCGAATATTCACGAAATGAATTCTACGATTGACGGCAAACGTACTCATTTTGAGAAAAAGATTCAGCCGTTGATGGAACAGCTTAAAATCGAGCAGTGGCGCAAGAGGGTCATGGATGTCAGAAGTTGGTTTTCGTATAGGGCAGAGGAATTCTATAAGGAAACCGGTCAGAAGTTCAAGACCTACGAAAGTATGGGGCAACTGTCCGGTGGTGAGAAAGCACAATTGACCTATACCATTTTAGGCTCAGCCATCGCTTATCAGTTCGGTTTGACCAAGGATGGTTTGCAGGCTAAATCCTTGCGGTTTATTGCCATTGACGAGGCTTTCAAGGCGCAGGATGAAGACAAGGCTCGATACTTGATTTCGCTCTGCAAGCAATTGAACCTACAACTCCTGGTGGTCACTCCGAGCGATAATATTCACATTGTGGAGAACGATATCTCTTTTGTCCATTATGTGGAACGAAACGGCAATGAATCACGTCTTTTCGATATGCCGATAGAGATTTTCAGACAAGAACGCGAAAAATACCAAGCCCATGATAACACCAACTGAAATACGGAAGAAAGCAGAGAATAAGTATTTGACATTCTTGCGATCAGTTCTCGAAAGACAGGCTTTTAATCCTATTGTCATTGTTGGCAATAAAAAGCCTAATGACGATACTGCTCAGTTCGAAAAAGAACTGACGGAATTGATAGCGCACTCAAAGGAAAAGAAAGGCTATGGGTATTCTATAGAATATCAGAAAGTGAAAACACGAAAACATGGAGAACAAGACATCCCCGTATCAATCAGTTTCTTGACGGAGCAAGATTATTTGAAGTATATAGGCAAGGAGCAGGGTACCGTAGGTTTCAGAAAAGATGTAGAACGAATTCTTTCTGCTTTTCCTGAGTTGGTCGAATGGGTATGTAGATTCCCAAATAAAGTCTTGGACAATCACGAGCTTTGGGGTGATTTACTTAAGGTTTGTACCTATTTTAGAAGCAATCCCAAACCGCAAATGTTCATCCGTGAGTTGCCTATTCAGGTGGACACCAAATTCATTGAGAGAAACAAGGGGATTATTAAGGAACTCCTGGACATAATCATTGCGAAGTCTGTTAACCCAGACGAAACGCGCTTTGAAACGCATTTCAATCTACGGTATGATGAGCCTGTGGTTCGGTTCAGAGTTTTGGACAAGGCAATGAGTCAGATGCTATTCTCGGGTATTGATGATTTGAGTGTTCCAATCAACCAATTCCAGGAAGTTGAGATTCCTGTAGAGGTGGTATACATAGTCGAGAACAAAATGAACATGCTGACGTTTCCTCCTATACATAAGAGTATCGTTGTGTGGGGGCATGGATTTGGCGTGGATTTACTCAAGGACGTTATGTGGCTTAGGTCGAAAAAGATTCTCTATTGGGGCGATCTGGATGTGCATGGGTTCCAGATTCTTTCTGAACTACGGTCTCATTTCAGTCAGGTTGAGAGTTTACTGATGGACAGGGAAACGTTCAACCGATTTTATGAGGATGGCATAGGTGCGGAAACAAATGTGGAAAAGGTGCTGCTCCTCACCCCGGAAGAGAAAGAAATGTTTGACTTTTTGAGAGGCGGTAATTATCGCTTGGAACAAGAGAAGATTCCATTTGAATACGCATCGTCAAAAATACCTATAATAAAGAAATGAACTATGGCAGCACAAAGATATTATTACTCTGACTCCATTACTGACTTTCTGTCTCGTAACACTAACGAGATAGTGGGAAAATTGACTCTGGCTTCGCAGCACGACATTAACGACGAGACATCGAAGTCGTGGGTGGAGGAGATTGAGACGATGCGCGAAGTACTGGCACCGTATGAAGGAAGGGGAAGTGTGTACTTCGAGTACAACATCCCCCGAATGGGTAGGCGCGTAGATGTGATAGCCGTTATCGATGGTATCATTTTTGTGCTGGAGTATAAGACTGCTGAACGGAAGTTCTCGCGTGAGGCGCTTGTGCAAGTGTGGGACTATGCTATTGACTTGAAGAATTTTCAGGAAGGTAGTTTGGAGAGGATATTGCTTCCGATTCTGGTGGTTCCTTCGGAAAAAGGTACTCGTTGCAAAACAGATTTGAAGCATTTGGGGGACTATGTGTATGAGCCGCTGCAGGTGAATACAAAGCGGCTGGCAGAGGCTATCGAAATGGTTATTAGCGCCGTTCACTATGATGTGATTCCTTCGCAAACCGATGACCAATGGGCCAAAAGTGGTTATTCGCCTACGCCTACAATTATTGAAGCAGCCATTGCGCTCTATGAGGAGAATACGGTTGAGGACATCACGAAGCATGGTGGGGATATCGACAAGGCATCAGTTGAGCTCTGCAAGATTATAGACCATTGTAGGACAAACAACAGGAAAGCTATCTGCTTTATAACGGGTGTTCCTGGAGCAGGCAAGACGCTGATAGGTCTCAATACGGCGATAGACCAATTCAATCGTGGCGAGAAGGCTGTGTATCTATCTGGCAACTTCCCTTTGGTAGAAGTGTTACAGGAAGCGTTGACTCGCGACTATGTGCGTCGGGACAAGAAACGTGCTAAGGATGAAGGGCGCAAGGCATGCACCAAAGCGGAGGCAAAGAGTAAAGTGAAGGCCTTCATCCAGATGATTCATCATTACCGTGACTTATATCTGGAAGGGACTGAGGTGAAAGGAAAAAAGATAGTGCCCATAGAAGGATATTTCCAAAGTCATACGGATAAGGCTTATATTCCCGTGGAACATGTTGCCATATTTGACGAGGCGCAACGGGCCTGGACGAAGGAAGAGTTGCAGCGGTTTATGCGCGAGAAGAAGGGCATTCGCAATTTCCCATATTCGGAGCCAGAATATCTGATTTCGTGTATGGACAGACAGACGGACTGGGGACTTGTGGTGTGTCTGGTTGGTAATGGACAGGCCATCAACAAGGGTGAAGCTGGATTGACGGAATGGATAGAGTCTGTTCACAGGAGTTATACCGGGTGGGATGTCTATATGTCGGACTATCTGATTGAATCGAAGGATATATCTGCGGAAGAGTTGTCGTTGATTAGCAAGCAGCTTATTCCGAAGGAGGACCTGCACCTGAAAATGTCGATGCGGTCGTTCCGGTCTGAGAAGGTGAGCATCTTTGTCAATCAGTTGTTGGCACTTCAGAAAGATGAGGCTGCGACCACATTGAAAGAACTGGAAAAATATCCTATCTTCCTGACACGCAATCTTGATGCTGCAAAGCAATGGCTTCGCGATCATGCAAGAGGAAGTGAGAGGATGGGACTGTTGGCTAGCAGCAAGGCCGAGCGACTAAAGGCTATTGGCATCAATGTGCGTTATCAGCCCAACTTTGTTCATTGGTTCCTGGAAGATGACAAGGATATCAGAAGCAGTAACTGTCTAGAAGATACATTGACAGAATTCAAAGTGCAGGGGCTTGAGATCGACTGGGCTTGTGTGACGTGGGATGCTGACCTGCGACTGAAGGAAGACTGGTCGTCGTGGCAGCATTTCCAACTACGGAGTGGTACCAAGTGGCAGAGAATCAATAAGGGTATCAACAAGGAATATCAGATAAACGCATACCGAGTATTACTGACCAGGGCCCGTCAAGGTATGATAATTGTCGTTCCTAATGGGGACGATGGCATTCCGCCAGACGAGACACGCAAACCTGAGTGGTACGATGGAATATATAATTACTTGAAGTCAATTGGGATTAAGGAGCTATGAAACAGATAGAAGTCGTAGCTGCGATTATTCGCAAAGATGATAAGATATTCGCCACACAGCGAGGATATGGCGAATGGAAGGACTGGTGGGAGTTTCCTGGCGGGAAGCTGGAGGCTGGAGAAACACCAGAGGAAGCTCTGAAGCGGGAGATTCACGAGGAACTATCTGCAGAGATCAGCGTGGATGAGTTCCTTTGTACTGTAGAGTATGACTATCCGCAGTTTCATCTTACCATGCATTGCTATCTTTGTTCACTGATGACAGATTCTCTGCATCTGAATGAGCATGAGGCAGCAAGATGGCTCACTAAGGATGAGTTGAATAGTGTAAAGTGGCTGCCTGCAGATGCGGAGTTGATATCACATTTAAGATGTCTGAAGGAAGAGAAAAGATACGGAACTGAGCAATAGAGCAGAAATCGGAAACGTTATAAGAATAAAGTAAGACGAGATATGAGCGAAAAGCAGAAATATTTTGACTTTGAGGCTTACGAACGTGTGGCAGAGCCACATAAACGTGAGCGGGTTTCGGCTCGGCGTACTGCAATAGGACTTCAAGACGTAGATGGGCTTCGTGTGTCTGACTTTCTGAAGAACGATATATGCTGATTGGGTATAAGGATGACGAGAACAACACCCATACAAGTACCCGTACAAGTTCAATCGACATACAACCGTCTTCTGAGAATGTAACACGTTTGGTATTGGCAATCGGTAAAGAATAAATGAGTGTGAAGAGTATGATGGAAGCCATAGGTTTGAAGAACCGTCCGAACTTTATGGATTACTCTCTCACACCAGCAATAAGAGAAGGATTTATGTGTATGAAGTATCCTGCCAATCTTGCAACAATAAAGGCTATCGAGCGTCTTGATGATAAACATCTTTCCGCAGATTCCGCACTTTCTTTTGATTTCAAGTCCTAATTATGGCATCTTTTTGTTTTTTATGAGTTAATATGTGACATGTAACAAATTGAAACAGCCCTCAAACGCCCATTTTCGTATCCTGTACGTCACCGACTATTAAGTACGGATTAATAGGAATAAGTAGGTTTTAGTCTGGCTTTTCCTACGTTTTTGTCGTGCTACACACATATAACAAAAAAGCCGTAAAAAAGGAATAATAAGCACATAACAAACATGAGCCTATAAAATGCAAATAGCGTGTAATTCATTGAGCTACACGCTATTTGATAGTGTTTTGTTATGTCTTTACCTATCGGTCTCATTTGACCTCCTCAAATATAAAGTATATTGATAATCAGTTAGTTACTGTTATCAAGATACAAATGATATGCAAATGTAAGTATAAAACCATATAGAAAAAGTACAAATGGACATTACTTTGTATGATAACATCCTTTTCTACAGATTAAGGGTTAACACAATGTTATACTACTGATATTCAGCATATTGAAGCTGTTCTTCCTTGCATTCAACAAAGAGTGTTAAATTATATTAAATCCTACAGGGCAATTATGATTCGTGCAAAGATAATATTTTGCAGTCAAAGGAAGAAAGACTTCTTGAACCACTTCTATGGTTCTATACTTCTGTTTCTGACGTAAGCTGACCCGTACGGTTTTCGGGTTTTAGACGGACATATATACAGTTTACTTTAGGTTAGCATATATATAAGAGCTAACCAAGGTAAACTAAAGTGTTTTTGTCCTGTAGATACTGCACTTTGTGGACTCTTTTCTCCTTTGACTGCAAAAACCTCTTATAGCCTTATCTCCACCTATAACGTCACTTCACACTGCTGTACCATGCAGTCTGCCATGTACCACCCCATCGGGCTTTGATAAGAATTGTGTTGCAAAGGTACCTGTCATGGCGTTCATCCTGCAAGGTCGGTGCCTGTGGTTTGTCCGTGAAATCTCCACGCTCTGATTGTGGCAGAGGTAGTATTTGACGGCAAAACCTTGCATTGATGAGCCATAACACCTTTTGGGGCAACATAATTCTTTAATCAATCCCGATGGTAGTTGGTTCTACATAAGGGAAGAAAATAAAAATTTTATCTTATGGCTAACATTTGCGACACTCAGTACAAGGTGACAGGCTCACGCAAAGCCGTGGCAGACCTTTGGAACACACTCCAAGAGTTGGAGGTGAACAGTAATAATGTGTATCTGTATCTCTTGGCAGAACACTATGGCATTGACTACGAGAAGAAAGGCATCTCGGTGAGAGGACACATCTATTGGGCAGAGTATGAGGAGAACGTGGAAGACGATTATGCCCTCTTGTCCTTTGACACCGAAAGTGCTTGGTCTTCATGCGACTTGTTCTTTGAGGAGGTGAACAAGGCACTTGGCGATGAACTTTCAATCAGTTGGCGAGAGGTTGAGCCAGGTTGCGACATCTTCTATACGCACGATGAGAACGACTTCTTCCCCGAAGAGTGCTACGTCACTGCATACGGAGAACTCTTTGAGGATTGTGAGGGTGCTTACTCCACCTTTGGTGATGCTATCAAGTTGTGGTGTGAGAAGACTGGTGTCTCACAGGACGGAAGAAGCGAACAGAAGATGATTGACTTCATCAATGAATACGAGTATGAGGCAGAGGACACGAATTTCTGCATCAATCCAATCACATTCGGCTAACAAGGAGGAACGGATATGGCAACGATAGACATGGAGCAGTTGGACGGCGTTGTAGGGTGTTTCTGCACCTTGCTTTATCCCCGAAGAGGTCAGACAGAGGGAACGATTGTCGAGGACTTGGGTTGTGAGGTCATTGTCCAGCTCATCAACGGCAAGGAAGTGACGGAGTACAAGGATGATGTTGTCATCTGTGAATAATCAGGAGAGAGTCTGTTGGCTATGTGGCTTGCAGACTCTTTCTTCCTTTGACTGCAAAAACTCTTTTAGGACAATCCTCCAATGAGGTTATGGCTGTTGTAACTGAAATACCTTGGGAGCAAGTTGTGCGGTTTGCTCACTTGCTCCAGTCCTGTTATAGAAGCGATGCTTCGACACCTGTATAGCGATACGTCGCCAAAGTCCCTTCGCCGTTTTAAGCGTCTCTGTACCTTGTTATAGGAATGGTCATTTCGCCTTTTGGTTTTACTCGTCTGTCTTTTGCGACTCTTCCTTGTCGGACACAGAACTTGGTCTTAGCATGATGACAGTGCTATCGCCAATCCTCTGATGTCTGTCCTCTTTTGGCTTGATGCCTCTATTGCTAAGCTGACCCTTAGGCTTGTCGTTCATCGTGCATCAGTGTTCATGCTCCTCACTCTTCTGATGATACAGCTGTAAGGTCGGATTTCCCGCTTCGTTTCTCCAGGCATACAGCCATAGCAGTGCCCCTGTCTGTTGCATACGGATTGCCTCCTTGCTTACAACCTTTGTTCCATTGTTTGGCCCCGTCTTTTTCTGAATTGAGCTATTTGAAAGCCACTTATTTTTACCATGCAAAGGTAGCGTGATGCTGCGAAGGACTTCCTCCTTCTTGTGTGGCCGCTATCGCTGTGACCAATAAAATAGTGCGTAATCTTCCTTTTTCTCCCTTACCGCCAACGACAAAAAGAGTATTGCGAACGATTTTCATGGTGCTTCCCACATGGTGCCACATCCCTGCTTTTGAATGCATGTAAAAATTAAGTTTCACTTTTAAATTCAATTCAAAATGAAAAAGATCGAGAACAACTTCACAGTTTCAGGTTTCGTAGGTAAGGATGCAGAAATCCGTCAGTTCGCAAACGCCAGCGTAGCACGCTTCTCATTGGCAGTAGGCCGTCAGGAGAAGAACGGCGAGGAAACCAACCGCGTATCGGCTTTCATGAATATGGAGGCATGGCGCAAGAACGAGCACACCGAATCATTCGACAAGCTCACCAAGGGCACGTTGCTCACCGTCGAGGGTTTCTTCAAGCCAGAGGAGTGGACAGACAAGGATGGCGTGAAGCACTCCAGAATCATCATGGTTGCAACCAAGTTCTACGAGTGTCCCGACAAGGAGGAGACTCCTGCGGAAGAGCCGGCCAAGCCAGCAACCAAGAAAGGCAAGAAATAGCCTTTCCTCTCCATAACAAGGCGACCTTCGGGTCGCTTTTGTTTTGCTCAGGGACATCAATCTGCTGTTATAGCGTGTGATAATCTTCTCTAATAACAACCATGTGCATTTATTAACCATAACGGCAACGCCGTCTTCCTTTATTCTAACCACTTCGTCCCTCACCATTTGCGAAACGTCACCAAGATGGTTGGCATACAGATATTCCCGGCTGATGGCGACAAAGTCGCTATTAGCCAAGAAAGACAGTATGCCAAGGTCTGAACGCGAGAGGACTGCCATCTATGCCACAAGATGCCGAAGCCGAGGCTTCTGATAATTGTGTCCTTTACTGGCTATCCACTCGCCTTGATATTCAGACCGTCAATCTTGCGACAGCTTCACTACCCACCCACACCTGCTTTACTATTCTTCTTCTCTTTGACTGCAAAATATTTTCTGTTATAAGCGGTGGTTTCGTCCAAGTGCGTTGTATCGCTTCGCCCCACACCTTCAGAACGGCATTACTGTACGGACACCGCACGAATCCCATGTGACAGGCAGCCAACAATGTCACTATCAGAAACTGACACTTCTGATAACTGCCTTTATTGCTGTCTGGCTGTCCCATTATCGGGCTTCGGCAATGTCCGTGTAATGCCATTCTGCCCACCCATACCACCTTTACCACTAATCAACTGTTTTACAATTTCTCTTCTGCTATACAAGAGGCAGTTCTTGTCCACTCAGGCATATTGAATGTGGCAGACATGTCTGCTACGTCCAATCTGCCTCAGTGTCCTGCGGCAAGGACAAGGCACATTTGTCATGCTGACAGGAGTGCCCGATTTGTCCGTTGCGCAACTGTCTCTTCTTGCCTGATATACGTTACTATCTACTTCTAAATTATACTGCTTTGCCCCACGCCTTTGCGAAGCGTTACATGGTCTGTCGTCATACAGACATCCTTGGCTGATGGCAACACGTTGCTATTAGCCAAAGCTGACAGTATGCCGAAGTACCGACGCGAGAGAATTGTCTGTCCGTGCTACAAGCTATCAAGGCTGAAGCTTTGATGACTTGCATCCCGGTCAGCCAACACACTCGCTTTATGTCGGTACAGCAGACCTGCAAACACTTCACTGCCCACCCTTACTGTTTCAATCTTTCTTCTTACCTCTTTATATATAACACATCATTCCTCTTGCAGCCAATATCAATAATCTTCTTCCAATCAGCGCAGTGGTAGGCATATTTCCTGCAAAGTTAGCCGCGTCTGAGACAATCGTCAAATTCTGCTTGAGGTCTTGTGACTGTGAACAATCTTCCTTTTCCTCGGAAAAGAGTATTCTTCACACATAATTTGTCTTTATGTCTTTTCTTGCGGCTTGTGGGAGCAGAAAATATCCCTCCACAGGCTGAAAGGTCTCGAAAGGAGGGAAGAGAAAGAAACGGTTAAGCGAACGCAGAGGGAATTTATTCACTATGCTGAGCGTAAGTTTCTTCAACGTAGTTAAACAAGTCCAGCGACATGGGCGACAAACTTATTTGTATCACTAAAAATAGAAAGGCAATGAAGATTATCATCCTGCATGATGCTGACGCACGCATCGAGTATCTTGACGTAGCCGACCACCTTCTCGGCTCAGACATCGAGGAGTTCCTCACCAGACAGGGCTTCTCAGTGAACAACATCACATGGCTTGTCACATCGGCAGACCATATCCCAGTGGTTTACCACAAGTATGACATCGACTGCAAGACCGGCGAGGCAACCCACACCAAACGAGAGGCAGAACTGCAAGACCTCACTATCCACGGACAACTCCAGGCATTGCAGCACCGGGAGCAGGACGAGCTGAAAGCGGCTCTTCGCAAGTACGGCACGGAGGTGGACGGAGGCTTTGAGGTGCATTTCGAGGGAGAGCAGCCCATCGTGGCAGGTTATCTCTTTGACGAGCCTCGTGACATCGTCATAGACGCAGCACGTTTGGATGCCGACGGAAACTTGTCGCTTCTTGGAGAGGACAAGGAAGTGAGGGATGGACAATACGACATAGAGCCAAGCGACATATTTGGCGGTCAGTTGGACTATGTCACGTCGAGTATAGGTGCATGGATGAAGTAGGAGCATGTATGACCCAGTGCATCGTATATGACGAGACGACCAAGGAGAGCGAGACCTTTTGCTCATTGACCGCAGCCAAGAAGTGGATGCGAGAGCGCATCAAACAGAAGCATGAGGTAAGCGGACAGAAGTACAGAGTCTATTCCGACGGAGAGTTTGTTAATTGCGGCTCTATCAGTCTCACAGGCAGCAACAAGTCTTTTGTCGCCAATACAAGGCAGACGAAGAAAGGATATTAATAACAAGGTAACGGCAAGCCTAACCAACTTGCCACACATATATTGATATGGAAAAGCAAATATTGAGTTTTAATGACTTGCCATCAGCATTGTCATTAGTAATAAACAAGCTGGAGATTTTAGAAGAAAAGTTTTCCACACTAATGACTCAAATTCAGCCCGATAAGGGATTGGAATGGCTTAGTGTTTCCGAATTGAGTGAGTATCTCCCTACCCATCCAGTTGAACACACAATCTATTGTTGGACAAGCAATAAACAAATACCATTCCATAAGAAGGGGAAACGTATCATGTTCCTCAAATCTGAAATTGATGAGTGGATGCAAGATAACAAGAGTAGGTCACGAGCAGAAATTATGAATGAAGCAATAGCTTATGTTCAATCAACAAGAAAAGTCATTTAAATAACAAGGTAACGGCAAGTCTAACCAACTTGCCACTATAACATTTTCACATTATGATTTACACTCACACTATCGGACGCATCGGAGCAAAGGATTGCCGCGTCATCACAGGTACACACGGAACATTCATGGCTGTTGACATCGCAGTGGACGACTACAGTAAGGGCAAGCAAATCACCACTTGGGTAAGGGTGAAGAGCAGCAAGGAGAACCATATCCGTTTGGCTGAATACCTCACCAAGGGTCGTATGGTGCTTGTGGAAGGCACACTGACTTCTTCCATTTGGACAGACCGCAACGGAGAGAACCACATACAGCATAGCATCATAGCTGACTCCATCGCCTTTGTCAATGCAGGGAAGAAGGATGCAACCGACACACCTGCAACAAAGGCACGCAAGGCAGCCAAGGCAGAGGGCGAGGCTCCCGTACCGCCAGCCGATGCACCGCAGGACAAGAGCGAAGACCTTCCCTTCTGAGGGTAGTATCAACTGAGAGTAGTACGTACTAATCGTAGTAAATCCGCTTTTACTATGGTTAGTATGTACTATCAGTAGTAGAATAGTAAAGTAGTATTCACTAATAGTAGTATCATGTTATGACACAGATAATTGCAGTATTAAATCACAAGGGTGGTGTAGGGAAAAGTACGACCGCAGTAAGCCTTGCGGCAGCTCTGCAACTGAGTAAGAAGAACGTCTTGGCTATTGACATGGATGGACAAGCCAACCTCACGGAAGCCTTGGGATTGTCCATCGAGGAAGAACAGACAGTCTATGGCGCAATGTGTGGACAGTACACCTTGCCGTTGGTCAAGTTGCACAACGGCATCACCGTCTCACCCTCATGCCTTGACCTGTCTGCGGCTGAGTTAGAGCTTATCAGCGAGCCGGGACGGGAGCTTATCTTGAAGGGACTTATCACCAAAGCCATCGCCAAAGAGCATTTCGACTACATCATCATCGACTGTCCACCGTCATTGGGCTTGCTGACCTTGAATGCCCTCACCGCAGCCGACTACATCATCATCCCTGTTCAAGCGCAATACCTTGCCATGAGAGGTATGGCAAAGTTGATGGACATCATCCGCATCGTTCAGGAGCGGCTCAACTCCAACCTTAAAGTGGGCGGCATCGTCATCACCCAGTTCGATCGCCGCAAGACGTTGAACCGAAGCGTGAGGGAAATCGTCAATGACAGTTTTCACGAGAAGGTTTTCAAGACCGTCATCCGTGATAATGTGGCTTTGGCAGAAGCACCCATCAACGGCAAGACTATCTTTGAGTATAATCCCAAATCCAATGGTGCCAGTGATTATATGTCTTTGGCAAAAGAAGTGTTAAACTTAAAATAGCATAGCCATGAGCAAGAGCAGTATGTTGAAAGAGGGAATGAAAGGCGGTCTCAACGGACTCCTTTCTTCCACAAAGAAGCCGAGTAAGGAGCAGATAGTCACAGAAACTACACCAGCACCACCTGTGTCTGTTTCTGAGACTACCGAAGTGCCGGTGCATTGCAATTTCCTTATCAACAAGAGCATCCACACGAGGATGAAGTACCTCGCCATCAAGAAAGGGATGTCCTTGCGTGATATTGTCAATGAGGCAATGACAGAATACCTAAAGCGGCATGACACATGAGTGCCGCGCGGTATCATCGCCGAACAGACGATGATACCGCTATCTCTTCTATAAACAGACTTTACTATCCGTAGTATGGTAGTAAAAACTATTCGACTATTATACTATTCGTAGTCGATACTACTTTTAGAAAATACTATCCAACTCATTTTTAGGGCAATAGTTTTCTCTGCTTGTAGGACTGTCTCCATGCTGATAAAAGGCAATGTCGTTCCCTATTACAAGATTTTCTCTTTTTCCCTCATATCAACTATCGTCCTTCCCCATATACAGCTTCGCCCCACGCCATCCCGCCCGTTTCCTCTTTTACATAACAGATTTCTTTTCGCCTGCCTTGCCGCTGCGGATATTGTTTTGCAAAGGTAATGCTGGCGATTGTTCAAACACCAAATCGTCCATTGCATTTGACCGAAAAATCTTCCTCTGCGTGCAGAGCGTATTTTTCGCTCCCGATTTGGCTTTTTGATCGCCATCACTCTTGGAAAGCAAAAAATATCCCTTGGGCAGGCAGGAAAAGCCTCCGAAATAAGGGAAGAAAAAACATAAGAGCAATGGCACACAAGAATGACTATCAAATCCAAAAGCAGTTAGACAAGCCTCAGACTTGGTTCTGCAAATACTATCCCGCACGCATCCGCAATGTGGGTGAGAAGGAGATTGCCGACAGACAATTAGTGTTTGACTTCAAGGACGGAAGAGCCTACGAGGAAGTGGCGCAGCGCACCGCAGAGAATATGCTGACACTCTACGGCAAGGGTTGCGTGAACATCGTCTTCGCCCCCGTTCCAGCATCCACAAGCGAGAGCAACGAACTCCGCTACAAGGCTTTCTGCCACAGGGTGTGTGAATTGACAGGAGCGGAAAACGGCTACGAGCACGTGAGGGTATGCGGAGAGCGTAAGACCATCCACGATAACCGCAAGAACGAGGATGAAGTCCGCAAGGCGAATGTCGTTGAGTTTGATGAGCCGTTCTTCGACAACAAAATGGTGTTGGTCTTTGACGATGTGATAACCAAGGGTCTCAGCTATGCCAAGTATGCCAACCAACTCGAAAGGCTCGGGGCATGTGTTATTGGCGGTATGTTCCTCGCACGCACACATTATAAAGTAAGGTAAAGTATGACAAAGTACGACAAGGCAGTGTCCGTATGCTTCAGCGGACACCGCAGCGTACCTTTCGCCAAGCGGAGGGAGTTGAAGCAATGTCTCAAATCGGAGATAGCCAAGGCGTATGCCGACGGCTACCGGTATTTCTATTGTGGCATGGCAATGGGATTTGACCTGCTGGCGGCAGAAGCCGCCCTTTCGTTGCAATGCGAGTTGAAGGACTTGCAGGTGATAGCCGTTGTGCCGTTCCGTGGTCAGTCTGACCGGTGGAGCAAGGAAGAGCAAGCCAAGTATGATGCCATCCTGCGCATCGTGGATGACGTGGTCGTATTGAGCGAGCAATACTACAATGGCTGCCTTCTGAGGCGCAACGACTATATGGTCAACCGCAGTTCACGTCTCATAGCCTACTTCGATGGCAATCCCAAGGGCGGCACGTTCTACACCGTCAGAGAAGCCAAGAGGCAGGGATTGGACATAGTGAATCTTCATAATAGTGTATAACCCATAAAACAGAAAATGCTTATGGACGATATTGTTGCAATCATCGTTTGCTACTTCGTGTTCGGAGCTTTGGGCAATGTGCTCAGAGCTTTGTTCGGCGGAGAGAGACGAAACGACTTCCGCCGTGACCGCTAAGCGTCTTTAAACCAAGATACGCTGACAGCCATACGTCTGCACCTTACCCCAAAAAGATGCAGCGGATAATTGTGTCCGTAGGCAAGGATATTCAGATTCCTCACCTTAACATTTTGATAAAAATAAAGATACTGCTGCCTATATTTCAAGACAGCAGTATAAACCTTACTCTGCAGGTGCCCATTTGCAACGCACAGGAGAGACGATTGCACCCTCTGCTTTCAGCTGCTTCATGGCTGCATCTACCTCTTTGCGGTCGAGACCGCTGAGTTCTGCGATTTTACCTGCGTTGAGAGGCTGACCAGCCTCTTTCATTGTTGCCAATACTTTTTCTTTTGCGTCCATTGTTTTGATGATTTGATGTTTTGTTTATAATCTTGTTATTAACTCTTGTATTTTGTCTTCCCTTATAATCTTCGGTTGTGCCTTACCTGCCAGAACGAGAATTTTCTTCCCGTTTCTGTAGATGTGCAGCTGTCTGCTTCGTACCACTGCTGTCAAGGTCTCATCATCCTGCATGGCTTGCCATATAGGATAATACACACCTTCTGGTTCAAACAACTTCTTCTGAAGGTGTGAGCACATGTTGGTTGTATCTATTGTCATATCGTTACGTCATATCATTAACATGATTCTGCCAGCTTCTTTTGTGAACATTTCAGGGAAACGGCAGATTGTTGCATACACCTGCTTGCTTGTCACAGGCTGACCGTCCTTTCTCAGGTGCAGCCTATGACGATTGATGGCATCGGCAATCTGGTCGGTTGTCATGCCGCCATTTCGCTTTACCATCACATATACTATGGCTTCTTCTATCTTCATCCTTTATTCATCTGTTTTTCAATCCATGCCATCAATACGGCAACAGCATATTCCTGTTCTTCCTTGGTCAGTGCCCTGCCTGCTGAGATGTGATGCCACTTGAAGAAGCATCCCCGGCAACAACAGCCAGTGGCATGTTGAGCCAGGAAAACAGGATGCCCACGCATGGGAGTCTGCTTGCCGTCGTTCGGTATGACAGCCGGAGCAAGTCTTTTTGCCACAAAGTCCTCTGCGTGTTTTCGTATCGTCGGCAATCCCTTTTCCATTACATACTCCCTGTCTTGCTTGGACAGATGGAACCGGCTGCGAAAATCAGACTTTGCCAATCTCTCAAAGAGATTCGTCAGGTCATACTCTTTCTTATCACCAGGAACGCTTTCTTGCGGCTCTTCCTCTTGGAACAACGATGGATATATGTATTTCTGTGACATCATTATCTGTTGCTTCTGATTTCTAATGTTATATCCATATATGACCGCTTGCCGTCTATATAGTCTGCATAGAGTATTTCTTCGCTTCTGCCTTTCAGAATATGGCACTTACCGCACAGCTCACAGTTGTGCAGACATCTCCATTCATTCAGAACGTAATCCAAACGTTCCTCTCGTGTAGATGATTCAATAGAGGGTGTGCTCATAATCAGTGTCTCCCACAGCGTGGTCAATCAGTGCCTGAAACTCTTCTTCCGTATAGTCTTCTTCCCAACCATACGTTACGTCCTTTATGCCCAAAGTAAACCCTAATGCCTCAGAATAGGATATGCCAATTTCAGCTGCAAGGTCTCTTGCCGCTTGAAAAATCTGCTCTTCTTTGCTTAAGGGCAGTTGTTTCGCTTTCTTATGTTTTTTCTTTGGTTTCCCCATTTGAGTATATTCGTTTAATAATCAGCGTTGATGGGCATCTTGAAATTCCTGTATTTCTTTCGGAGTTCCTCATTTTGCGCCTTCATTTCCTCATACATATCATTCAGTGCGTCAGGAAATCCCCATCCACAAGGGCTTGCCCAACGAAGGCATTGCTTGATTCGGGAATCATACTTGTCCCAAAGGTCATAAAGCACGATGTGGCGCAATGTCTTGTCGAAATTACTCTCAACAGAATCATAGAATTGCTCCCACATGTCTCCATAGTCATAAGTGAACTGACAGGCATTCTCCATATAGAACACCATCAATTCTGCGACTGAATCTTCCGAAGGCTTCAGTTTCTTGAAGTCGGACAATGCCTTGCGGCACACTGAGAAGCGTGTCTTTGGCTCTCTGTTTCTGCTCGGATAGAACTCTTCCCGTATGATGTGCTTATACTCTTCCAGCTTCTGGCCCTCATTCGGCTCTGCATAGAAGTCAAGATATTCCTTTGCCTCTTTCCGTGCAGAATAAAGTTCCAATACCATTTTTATTATTTCACTCTTGTCCATGGACATGAGGACAGACTTTAATTTAGATTTTGACATTTCTGCTCTTTTATCTTAAAAACGGGTCAATCGTTGCCAGCAACTCTGATTTCTGCATCACACCGCTCGTCCTCCACAACACTTCGCCGCGTCTGAACAGCATCAATGTGGGCACAGACTGTATGCCATACTGACTTGCAGTCACCCCATACTTGTCCACATCTACCTTGATGATGCGGATTCTGTCACCCAACACTTCCTTCACCTGCTCAAGGATGGGGTGCATCATCTTGCATGGCTGGCACCAGGTGGCGAAGAAATCGACCAAGACAAGTTGGTCACTTGATATAACGTCTTTGAATGTTTCCATTACGATTTTCTGTAAAATTATGCTATTTTCTTTCCTGTTATCTTACAATACTGCCCTGCAAATGTTAAAATCGAGAAGAATTCAATGAAAAACCTTCGTTATTTCAAAGAATATTCGTACCTTTGCAGCGCTCATCTATAGATAGAAGGAGTTTCGAGACCCGGTTGCCTTTGATGCAATTCGGGTCTTGCGTTTTATAGTGGTGTCTGCAATCTCTTTTTCATCTTCTTTTCCAAAGCCTTTAGTCCATACTCTTTGTTAAGATGGTATGCTGTCAACAGATAGAATCCGTTGCTACGTTGTTGTTCCAAGACAATAACATACTTTTCCACTTTATCATAGATGTATGTTTTCTTGACCTTACGCTTTTTGCCGTCCCTCTCTTCTATGGTAAATACATCCAGATTGTCTGGTGTCAATTCTCTCACATGGTGATTTATCCAATGAAGCCTTTGTGAACGAGCCATCTCGAATACTCGCTTTGGATAAGTCGTACCGTCTTCGTTCTCAACCATGATTTCTTCACAGGTAAGATGCTTGAACAATCTTGCCATGTCAATCTCGCCATCTGTCTTTATAGGATAGATGCGCCACCCTCTGAATGAGAATTGACAGTTATCTTCTATATCACGCTTGAATATTGCATGAAGATCATGCTCTCTTTCTCGTTCACTGAGATATGCCAGTTCCAGCAGCTCAGGGTATTTCTTGATAATATTCAAACTGCTCATTGGCTATTTCAGTGCGATAAAAAACAAATTAAACTTCTTTCTAAATTTGGGAGTTGTGGTGTTGAGACTGATATTACTGTGTTTTTTTATCTTTTCAATCAGCTTCATTTTGGCTCTCACCCTTCCTTCAACTTCTCCCTTTTCATATCTAAGGTTGTAGTTGATGGCTCCCATTAGAACATCTGCCAATTGGATGAAGACACTTTCGTGTGAACGTATAAACTGAAACCTGCCAATGGAAGAGTTGTATTCCATTATTTTTCTGAGCCTCTCCAGCTTATCGCTACTGCATGTGTCCTTGATATCCATATATATGTTATATGTATAATCCATGTCCATCTTGTGATGCAGCAATTGGTAGTACATGCGAAAGTAGAAATCATTAAACGTATAGTCTTCTCGTTTCTCGTCAATCTGACTCTTGTCAACAACCACAGCCCTAAATTCCATGTCATTCATAAAGAACCAGTCTATAAGCTCTGCATAGACTTTATACGTGGCCTCGTGGACATTTGTCCATTTCAGCTCATCACTATAGCCGTGCTTCTTCTTAATATCTTTTATGGCATCTTTTGCCATGCGGATTTGTGTGTATGCTATACTTGTACATCCCAAAAGCATGTAGGGATGACCGTCATGCACCATGTGGGTGCTTTCATCACAGTAGATGTTGAATGTCTTATTCATTGTATCTGTTTTTTGTTTATTCTTTATTCCTTTTCTTCAGCGGTCCACTATGAGGTCCACGGTTCAGCGTCACACCATGCTTGTTGAGTATGCGGAACACGGAACTTCGGCTTGTGAAGCCGCTGATGGCAAAGATGTCATCTATGCTGTGCCCCTCGTTGTACATGTTCACGATATTCTTCTCACGCTCCAGTTTCGACAGTGCCCTTTCCGACTTCTTGGGCGGCCGGATATTCTGTTGCAGATGGATGATGTGTGCCGATGCCTTGCGCAGCACGGCACACTCCTCAGAGAGTGACCCGAACATACGGATGACCTGTGAGGGCTTGGTGTCGGGGAAAAGTTCGTCAAACGTATCGATGCGGTCTTGGATGGAGATGATGCGAACCACCTTCACACGGCAGTATTCTATGAATGTAGCCAGTTCACGGGTGCCACGCAGTGCGTTACTGAACCTCGACACCACCAGCTCGTCGCCGCGCTCCAGACTCGATATGAGCTGCTTCCACATCGGGCGCAGCCTCTCGTGTTCGGACAGTTCCTCTATCACCTGAACACAGCCGTATTGCTGCATCCAAGCCTTGTCTTCTGCATACTCTTCGCCATTGGTGGCGATAAAGATGTAACCTACTTTTGCCATACTGTTGTACGCTATTAAATGAAATCAAGTGCAAAGGTACACTATTTTTCCGAGAAACAATCATACTTGAACGAAAAATCATACTTAAACACGATAATTTGCCATTTTCTTTTCACTTGATTTCATTAAAAATCATACTCGCAAGTATGATACACAAATAAGATTAAACTTACTGTCATTCTTGCAAATATATCGCTGAAACGCATTAACTTTGCACCGTCAATTTCAAAATCAGACTCAAAATAATGACAACAATGAAATATGAAACCCAACTTTTCGGAGGACAAACCAACCTCCATTGCATGAAGCAAATATTGCATAATGCAAAATCAAACTCGCATGGCTGTATCAGACTTGCCATTTGTATTGCCACTGCGTTTGCCGTAGTCATGCTGACAGCATGTTCAGACGGAAACGGCACGAAGTCGTTCCATTCGAGCGATGAAGCCATCAGAGAGTATCATGGCTTTCTGACCACTCTTCGACAGAACGGCAAGGTCTCAATTCAGACATTAGTTAAGATTGTCAACGAATGGCGCGTGTTGGACGATTCCGTGACATCGTGCATCTCACGTGACACTGTCAGGAAAGCCCACTCATACCCGTTCACGGTATATCATGAGTTGAACGACTCCATCCACATCGAGCTGTGCCGTATGGCGATGTCTAAGCAACGCACCTTTCACGACCTGCTCTATCTCAGAGAACAGACCTCTTCCCATGTTGGTGATGAGGAACTACAGCAAGCCGTGAAGGAAGCACAGCCATTCTTCGCTTCCTTGGATAGCCTGCCTATATATAATAAAGGTGGTAAACAGGCGGTACTGAAGCGTTACCTGCTGTTCCTGCAAAAATCCGCCAAGCAAGGCATTCACGGCAAGGAAGACCTGCTCGCTTTCATCAAGGAAGAGCATTTGTATTTCAAATCCTTCCTGCAATACCTGCCGGATTTTGCTGACGATGACATCGGTGACATCAGACGAAACACCGAACACTGCTGTCGGGAGATACTCCGTGCCGCCGACCGCAAGGATTTGTCCCACAAGGATGCAATGATATACCTCTCCATGCGCACCAACCACCGTCTGCTGCGCAACGCACAAGCGGCTATCGAGGATCTGAATAGTGGCAGGGTAAAGGACGAGCACACCATGCACGCCTACCTCCTGATGATGATGCAGCCGTTCATGACGATGGATGACCTTTCCGTGAGCGTGCTCTCCGACAAGGACAAGGCAGACCTCTACAAAATAGCCGATGCGCTCCCCAAGGAGATGGACGGTCTGGCCAAGAAACTGCACCTCGACAAGCAACGCCTGTCGGATATGCCCATGCTCATGATGAAGATTTATGTCACAAGATTATAAACACCCCAAACAGAGAATACGATTATGTTAGAACAGTTTTGCGATGATTTCCTTGCCGTCGTGCCTTTGCAGTTGCCAGAACTGCTGGACAAGCGCAAGATGGAGAAGCCTGTCAAGTATGACGATTACGTGCTTCTTACTTTCCAGTTGAACACCCCTTTCACGATAGAGGAGGTGATGGATATGCTCGAAGACGAGATGGAAATGATAATCCTCTATCACCACATTCCAAGCCGTCATACGGAGTTCGGACACAGCTGCTGTGCCTATTCCAACCCTTCTTTCGGACGGATGTTCAAGGTCAACGGCTCCACAGATGAGCGTGGCATGGTCAGCCAGATAAAAGTGACCATCTATGACTCGCTGGAGCACATGTCGGCAGATGTATGCCTCGACCTCAGTCTGCATTGCAAGAACGGGTTCTTCAAATACATGAAGCCCAAGGAGGAAGTCCTGCTCGACTTCATTTGAAAGTTACATTTGCCAGATGACAGTCCTGTTCTACCGCAACAACGCTCCATTCTGTTGTCCACAACAAAGGCCAAAGTCATGCCACAAGCTCCCGACCATCTGATGAAGGAAACGCTTTACATGAAGATTATCCATCTTCTCGACCGTCACCGCACATGGCTGGAGATTGAGAGCATCGCCACTGTCCGCAACCACACGATAGTCAGGAACGGCAGAATGACCGACATCCTCAGCCGTGTGCTTGTGGTCAAGGCCATCCACCATCATTTCCCCTACACGAGAGGGCAAGTGTGGCAGATAGCCGAGTACGACTTGGAACAGGCTATCAAGAGCCTTCGGACAACCGACGGAGCTTTCCGTCAGAGAATAATCAAGGGAGAACTGACACTGGAGGATGTGGAGCGTATCATATCCACTGCCACACACGGTGTCGTCCAGCCCGACCTGAGTCCACTTCCATTATTCACATGCTATACATATTATGACAAGTAAGATACTGTTTCTCATCCTGATGTCAGCGTTCTTCTTTGTGACGATGATTCTGCACAGAAGCCGCAGACAGTTTATGACACGGTTCTATCTGCGCATGACCGCGCTTGTGACAGCAAGGAAGCTCTACCGGTTGATGCTGCTCATCCTGCTGTACGTGTTCCACTTCCTCTACCTCTGTGTACACTATAACGACATAGGCGTAGTGGCTTCCACCATAGCGTTTGCCATATTCTTTGTCTTTATGGATGTGGAGAGGTGGCTACAGCGTCTGCACGAGGAGCGGACACCCTTCTGCATCGCCGCGTTGGCGGCAGTGGTGTTTGTCTTCACTCCTCATCTGTTCACGCTTGCTGTCACCATCTCCTTTGTCCTTCTGGCATCACTGTTCTATCCCTCGCGCATAGTCATATCGCTGTGGAAGAACAAGGCTGACCGCAAGATGCTCCTCGAAGACACAGAAATGCTCATCATATACTACTATTAAGTATCACCTGTATCATGCCGTTCCTTTTGTATAATGGAGCTGGCGACAAACAACAGTATTCACCAAACAGATTATTGAAATGAAGAAACAGAAACATAGAACGAGTTCCGGCAAGATGTCTGAACGGATGTCCCTGTTGGAGTTCTTGAAAGAGAGGTCCGGGATAAGGCTGTCGAAGCTCGAAGCCTACCTTGACCTTGTAGACAAGGCTTCTGTACAGTACATCCCCAAGGATCTGTGCAAGCAGGAGTTCAGCCTGTCCAACGGGCAGTTTGTAATCACCATTACCGAACTGGCAGGATGCTGGCATTGGCACCGCGCCACTGTCCGCACCTTCATCGAGCAGTTGGAGAAGATGAACCAGATTTCCGTCACCCGTCTCACGAAGAGCCAAATCATCACCATCCCGATGTTGGCTGAGACACCTGCCGTTTCTCCGATTGACGCAGCCTTGGATGTGTTCCGCCAGAAGATGTGTACCGCATTGGACGAATGGCGAAGCGGCAAGATGTCCGCATCGGCTTGCGCCTCGGAATGTGAACAACTCTACGAAGATGCAACAGAGGAAGTAGCCATTATCTTGCAGAAAGCCGACAATGGCAATTCAATTGGCAAGGTGCCATGCGGAAGAAACATTCCCGAATCTGTAGGACACGCCTTTTGTATGACTGCACTCACAGCTGTCTGCGAAGCCACCTTCCATCAGGTGCTTTCGCAGGAAACAGATAACGCCCTCGTTACCTCCCTTCTTCCCTTCTTTTACAAAGACCTGGGAGGAGACTGGCTCTCATTCATCGAGGCGGCAAAGGCAATATCAGAATTGGCATTGGATGGCAGCTCACCAGCCTTGCATCAGGAAAGCGCAGCCATCAAGTCACAGTTTCAGTCACTCTGCCGACCGTTCCTTGCCATTGTAGCCAACCAAGAGGGCTCCTGTCCATCAAAAGGCTGTATTAACCTCTAATAATCACCGTACAACGCTTCTTCTTTTCTACTGGCACAGTGTTTACACGTCTGCCATTGCTGTAAAATAATCGGGCTTGCCCGTTGGTCGGAAATGAGGGAATTTGGGTAGCCTAATACCCCTCTTGGTCTCCGACCATCGGGAGGCTGTCCTTACAAGCAGCAAGCTGGAGACAGGAGAGTTGTACACACATAAAAGGAAATAGGTTATGGCAACACCAAAACAGGTTATGGATTTCCGACCATCTAAGGGAATCACCACAGCACAGAGCAACGAGCACCAACGCCGTTGGACGGAAAAGGGTTGGGGATCCGCTGAATCAACAGGCAACTACGACCGCAGCCGTGAGCGGCTCAACTTCGAGGTTCGGGGCGGCAAGGTTTGTCCTATAGACAAGAGCCGAAGCATCCCGGAGCGCATGGCAGACATCCTGCGGAGCCGTGGAATCAAAGACCCCAACGAGGGACTGGCAGAGCCACGCTTCCGCACAGTGGTCAATTTCATCTTCGGAGGCTCACGAGAACGTATGACAGAATTGGCATTCGGTGACCAGAAGGTGAATCTCACTCACGGAGCGGACAATTCGCATCTAACCCGATGCAAGGACATTGAGGAATGGGCAAAGGATGTTTACCGCTTTGTTGCGGACAAATACGGTGAGGAGAACATCGTCGCTTTCATCTTACACTTGGACGAAACCAATCCGCACGTTCACTGCACCCTCTTGCCAATCAAGGACGGCAAGTTTGCATACAAACAGATATTCGCCGGAAAGGACAAGTACGAGTTTTCTGCCAGGATGAAAGCCCTGCACAGCGAATTTGCCGATGTCAACAAGCGTTGGGGCATGGAGCGCGGAACTTCCGTCTCAGAGACGGGAGCACGCCACCGCACCACCGAAGAATACCGCCGCCAGCTGTCAGAACAGTGCACCACCATTGAGCAGTCCGTCGCCACCCATCAGCGGACACTCGCCTCGCTCCAATCGGACATCCGTCTGGCAGAGCGGAGAGTAAAAGGACTCACCTCAATGGTCAACAACCTCTTGCAGGAGAAGGCTGAGAAGGAGGCGGCACTTGCTGAATTGCATCGGCAGATTCTTGCAGGTCACGACAATCCTGATGCTCTCCGTCAGCAAGTCCAAGAGCTGGAGCAGGAACTGTCCGCTATCCAGTCGAAACTGGACGACAAGCAGGAGAAGCTCTCAGAGGCTGACCGCAAGCTCGATGCCCTGCGTGAGGAGATGACCGCCATGAAGGAGCGCACGGAGGAGTTGCGGCAGGAGGCACACAGATATTCCGATACTATCCGACAAGGTGCGGACACCGTTCTCAGAAATGCCCTTCTCGAAAACATGGTCAGCGAGTTCTCCGAACGTGTGGCACGGCTTTCCAATGAGGGCAAGGACGTGTTTGACGGTTCCCTGCTTCAGGCCTTTGCGGAGAATGGAACGGAGGTGATGTACTGTGCCACGCTTCTATTCCTCGGCTACGTCGATGATGCCACCACCTTTGCCGAAGGTCATGGCGGTGGCGGCAGTTCGTCCGACCTCAAATGGGGACGTGACGATGACGAGGATGAACGCGCTTGGGCACGCCGTTGCATGATGAAAGCTGCACGCATGATGCGCCCCTCTTCCGGCAAAAGGAAGAAACGATAAGCGGCACTGTCACGTATCACCTGTTATAGTATTCACCAGATTAAATTGAACAACATGAGAAAAATACTTATTCTATCCCTTGGCTTCGCCCTTTCATTGGGTGCGCAAGCCAAAGACTATCACCGCACGGCGGACACCACCACCGTTGTATGCAGACTTTCGGCAGACGGTATGCTTCGTCCGCTTAAACCTTCCTACATGAAAGGGGCATTGGTAGCTTCGCCATGGACGGACAACTGGTTTGTCCAAGCGGCAGGAGGAACTACGGTCTTCCTCGGCAAACCGCTCGGATGCAACGACCTATTCGGTCGCATGAAACCGGCATTCTCCGTGTCGATCGGCAAATGGTTCACACCTTCCGTCGGCGGTCGTCTGAACTATGGCGGTATGCAGTTCAACGACTGCAACAACTCCTCGCAGGACTACCAGTACCTGCGTGCTGATTTCATGTGGAATGTCCTCGGCAACCTCTACAAGGACGATGTACACACTCTTGCCAGATGGAGTGTCATTCCATACGTGGGCGTGGGTATGCTGCACAACAAGGTGAATGCCCACAAGCCCTTTGCCATTTCCTACGGCATACAGGGGCAGTATCATCTCTCCCCACGCATTGCTGTTACGGCAGAGATAGGCAACATGACCACCATGCAGGATTTTGACGGCTATGGCAAGGCACACCGCCTTGGCGACCATCTGCTGTCCGCATCCCTCGGCCTCTCTGTCCGCATCGGCAAGACTGGCTGGAAGCGAGTGATAGACGCTCGCCCGTACATCGCACAGAACGAATGGCTTTCGGCATACGCCTCATCCCTTTCTGACAGCAACAGCCGCTATCACGCCCAGCACGATCGAGATTGTCAGACTCTGGAGCAGCTGCGCAAGATTCTTGCCATCGAGGGACTTCTGGACAAGTACGGCCACCTCTTTTCTGACGATGCCGCTTCTTCCGTCACAAATGGCTATCCTCGAAACGACTACAGCGGTCTCAACTCGCTGCGTGCAAGAATGAGAGACAAGTATGGTAATGGTCAAAAGACAAAGGTCATGGAGTCCGCCTCTTGTACAGAAGAATATGGCAATGCTGAAGGTGAGCCGGAAGACGATTACCTATCGCTCATCCACTCAGGAAAGGCTTGCATAGGTGCGCCCATCTATTTCTTCTTTGAACTTGGCACTGACAGGTTGCTCAACAGGTCACAGCTCGTCAATCTCGACGAAGTAGCACGCATCGCCAAGAAATATGGCTTGAAAGTTAAGGTCATCGGCGCTGCCGACAGTGCCACAGGCAGTGAAGCCATCAATGATAACCTCAGCCGTTCCCGTGCCAGATTCATTGCAGAGGAACTGATGAAACGTGGTATGGAAAATGGCACCATCTCTCAGATTTTCGATGGCGGCATTGACGATTCCCCCCCAAATGAGGCAAACCGCCATACCAGAATCCTGCTGTATCTATAGCCAGACATACAGCTCCGAACAAGAGCACTAAAACTTTTTTTTCATTGATAAATTTTAGAAAGGGAGGGCTTGTCCGTGATGGATAGGCCCTCCCTTAATCATATATGTATTAACGCATATTCTATGCGCATATCTTTTTTTTATCCGTGTTTCTCAGTACTTGACCAGTCAAGCAGGAAGTCATATATACTCATTATCTGTATGCCGTTTTCGTCGCTCCACTGCTTGGTATGTTCTCCCACGATCAGCAGTTTGCGGAAAGAGTCATCTACAAGACGCAACGACCGTTTCTCCTGTTCCATCTTTTCTGCATCGGGCATACGCCACGCCGACTGGATGTAGATCCGCTCGCTCCCTTTGTTGCAGACAAAATCCACTTCCAATGTCACCCTCTGCTGCTTTCCTTCCGTATTCCTCACTCGATGATAGACGTTACCCACATCCACGAGCCATCCTCGCATACGCATCTCATTGTAGATGACGTTCTCCATGATATGTGTCGGCTCGCTCTGACGGAACGACAGAATAGCATTCCTCAGACCTACGTCCTGATAATAATACTTGGACAACGAACCTATGTATTTCCGTCCTTTGATGTCGAACCTTTCGGATTTTTCGATAAGGAAAGCATCCTGCATATATTCCAGATAAGCCGACACTGTCTTGTCGGTTATGCTCTGCACATTGCTTACGGACTTGAACGTATTGGCTATATTCAGTGCATTGACAGGTGCTCCTATACTGGATGCTACGGTCTTCGACAATTCTTCAAATTCAGGTCTCAGTTCTATGTTGTTCCGCTCGTAGATGTCACGTAGATATACCGTGCGATAAAGGCGACGCAGGAAATCAGCCTTCTTCTCATCCCCAACCTGTGTAAGTAGTTGCGGCAAACCTCCGTACAGTCTGTATTCAGCCCAACCGTCTTCTTTCGAACCATCATACACCGTCATGAACTCCTTGAAGGATAGTGGCCACACATGTATCTCGTCACCTCTGCCTCGGAATTCCGTCACCAGGTCAGAGGACAGGAAACGCGAGTTGGAGCCTGTGACATACACATCCGCCCCTTCGGTAACTGACAAGGAAGAGAGCACCTCTACAAAGTCTTCCACCTCCTGCACCTCGTCGATGATGATATAATAAGTCTCATAGTCAATCATCATCTTTTCCACCCAGTCCAACAGGTAGTCCGGGTTCTTGAACTCTCTGTTCTTCCTACTCTCCATGTCGATGACGAGAATATGGTCTTCTCTCACGCCCTCATCCAATAGATGCTGATGAAAGAGTTTCTTCAGAAGGAACGACTTGCCTGAACGTCGCAATCCTGTGATTATCTTTATGAGCCCGTTGTTCTTTGAACGGCTCAACTGTTCTATGTATCTATATCTGTTTACTATCATATTTTACGAAAAACTGTCACTTGTGACACTTTTTCGGAGGCAAAGTTATATATTTTATCCTAAATCAAAGAAAGAAATAAAGAAAAATGCACTAAAAATCAATGATTTTCCTGTTTTGTAGTGTCTATTCCACTTGCCGATGCCCATTTTTCTTTGCAAAGTTACTGCCCGGGCGAATGGTCAAGTACCGCCATGCTAACAGGCAGAGGACTGAACGACAGCTTTCCGCAAATCAAAGATTTGGGTATTTCATTAACTCCTCCGTCTGTTTTCTTGCCTTATCGCCCTCATTCCGCAGTCTTTTGATGCACGAAAAATCAGTTCCCGACAAGAGGAGCCGAAAGGCTTCAAAAGGAGGGAAGAAAAACAAGTTGAACAAATAATTTCTTTGCGTATGGAATTACACAGATTATCAGAAAACGAGCAGGCATTTGTCGAGTGCTTCTCACGGTTCGTAAACGGTCAGATGGGGTCAGCCGCCAAGGTAGGCAATGCCCTTGCAGATGACCATCGCTATCTTATCAACGAAAAGGGCAAGGTGGTGTTTGCCTTCTTGGAACGCCTTGCCAACGACTATCAAAAAGGTCGTTATGACCAGCGTGACGAGTGGGTGTGCCGATTGGCAGCAGAGGCCATCGAACACCTTGTAGAGAACAGAATGTATTACAGAACACTTAACAACGATTGACTATGGCAAGCAGATTGATTACACCCGTATTGGAGGAGATACTGAAATCCTATCCTCTGTATTCACAGGACGGCAAAGGCAAGGATGCCGTTTGTGTGGCAATATTCTTCATCGGACACGTCCGTTGGTTCGTACTTGAAGGACAGCCGGAAGGTAACGACACCACGTTGTTCACCATCGTATGCGGTCTGCATGAAACGGAGTATGGCTATACCTCCGTCAATGAAATGGAGAGCGTAAAGGTGGATGGCTCCAAATATGGAGTGGACGAGATATTTCAAGTGGAGCAGTTGGACGGCTTCAAGCCGGTGAAACTGAAGAGCATTCCAGACGAGGATTTACAAGCATTCCTTCATAATATGGAATGACCCCAAATTAAATCAGCCGCAGGGACATTACTCCTTGCGGCTGACTATTGTTAGTACCTACTATGAGTAGTAAAGCCTACGATTAGTATATACTACGATACTACTCTCATCTTCGGAAAGCGGACTTGGCAACGTGCTCCTCTTGTACCTCTTCCTTCTGGTACTCCTCCATGTCAAGCAGTTGCTCATACGCAGAGCTGATGTTTGCGTCCATAGAATGGTTGTGGCTGAAAGGGAAGGTATGCTTCACAGAGAGTCCTGCATTGGTCACAGTCCCCACATCCAGGCTATCCTTATCCTTGTTATATTGCAGGTTCAGCAAACCACCATTCGGCATTTGGAATATCGGCATTTTTCGCTGCGCCAATTCCGAAAACTCTTCGGCGGTCATCTCCCTCGCCACAGCCTTCACGTCCTCACTGGCACGTCCTATGCCATAGCGAGTGATATGGTCACGCACTTCTTGCTCCGTATGCTTCAGGAACACCTCATACGTACCGCCGACACTCCCGTTATAGACCACTGCAAAGTCCTTGTCCTCTATTAGCAGGTCATCGCCTCTGTTCTGGCACGGCTTCCTGTAGGTCTGCTCCTCGTCCATGCCGTTCCCGTCATAGTATTCCTTGGCAAGCGTCAGCAGTCCTTGATAGTCACCTTTCTCCTTTAGCTTATCCAGTTCCGATGTGTCATCCGTTGATTGGAGATAGGCGATGGAGGCATAATAGACGTTTTCTTTCGATTGTGAAGGCTCTGTCAGGCTTTTGTACTGGGCAAAAGCCTCCTGATAATTGGTGTCAAGGTCTTTGCCGTGGTCGTAAGGAACAGAGAGTTTCACTTCCAGACCGTTACTCGTCGGCACAGCAATCTTTACAGAGTCCTCCTTCTCATGATGCTGGATATATACAGCAGAACCATTATATGCCAAGACTGCATGGTCGCCGTCATCTATGGATAGATAACTTTTCCCTTGCCCGTTTTCCTGCTCAGCCTTTTTCTCCTGGTCTATCTCCATAGCAATCTTGTCGATATGCTGCGTGAGCATTGAGGTAGCTTTTTTCACATCGAGTAGCGTGGTCTTGATGAACTGCGGCGACTCCTTCAGCGAATCCAGCCAAGACTTCAAATAGGCAGCCGAATCTCCTTTCAGATGCTTTGTCATGCCATACCGCTGAGCGGTCAGCGCAGCCGTCAGTTCTGCCACCAGTTCCTCGCGTGCATACTCTGCCGAGCCGAAGGTAGCGGGCTTGATGCGGTCTAACTGTCCCTCCGCACCCGTGGAGTGTCCCATCTCGTGGAAAAGGTTCGAGTAGAAAGACTCCCCATCCTTGAACTGCCTTTTCTCAGGCATCACAATCTCATTCTTGCTGATGGAGAAATAGGCGGAATCACCGAACATCGGTTTGATGGGACATATCCAACGGTTGTCCGCTATCATCCTATCCACGGGTTCAAAGGCAAACTGCTCGTCCTTCTCTACCTTGGGCATCGAGTATTCCTGTTCCAGTTTCTCCCAAAACTCTGGTCTGACCTCCTTCAGGTTGGTCTGCGCCACATTGAAGACATGGTAAGTCTGAAGCTTTGGATATACATTGTACTTTTCGCGCTCTTCCTGAGAGAGCAGTTTGTAGTCCTCCCACTTGATGTGTTCCTTTGTTTCCTTATTGACCACCGTAAACGTGGTGAGCATCACGGGGAAAGAATGCTCACCTTTCAGTACTGACACACGGGGCTTCTGTTCCTCGTCTTTCTTGCCAGTTTTGTTAAACTGCTGTATGCGGTCGAAGGTACAGAAGCGAGGAATCTTGTAACCCTCCTTCTCGCAATGCAGGAGCAACATCATAGCGTTCATGCCATTATATTCTCGTCCGTTCAGGTTTTTCGGCCATTGCAACGCACCTTCAGTAAACCAGGGCTTTTTCCATCCGTCTTTGCCCGACAGCGACTGAATACGCTCAATCATCATATCGGCAAACAGGTCGAGTGCCTTGTCTTCGGCACTCGGACCTTCCTTAGCATAAGGCTTTCCCATAGTCAATTAACCATTATAGGGCTGCGGAACATATTCGCTCATTTCAGACACTCGGCAGGAGAAGTCCAGTTTGTCATTGAAGACACTGACAGACAATGCCCCTTTGATGTTCGCTTTCACGCCTGGTTGCAGCCATGCCTCGCATTTGCCATCGAATAGGAAGAAACTTACCCAGATGTATTCAAATCCGTCCTGTACTTTCTCTGCGCTGAAAGCGGAGAACTGGCAGTACGGCACACCATTCTTGTCCGTCTTGTCCTCAATGCTCTTGCCCACCTTGCCGCGGAACTCCATCACGCCCTTGATGCAGTCCTCTGCCTCGTCAGGCTGGTGGCTGATGCTGCTTGCCGACAGGTTGAAATAAAGGACATCGCCCCATTTTCTTGGTACCAATACACCGGCTACCTCAATGCGTTCGCCGATGTTGCAGCTGCCCACCTCCGTCAGTGTCCCATCTTTGATGACCGACACCTCGATGGTCTTGTTAATCCCGCTCTTCGCTGGAATGACTACGTTCATGGCAAAGCTCACGAATGCCTTGCCCTCCTTGTTCGTGCGGCAGGTCGCAGCCTTGCTGACCGTTCCGCACACTGTTACATTACATTTGATCATTGCTCGATACTATTTGAATTATACATATCCATCGTCCAAGTGAAATGTCTTAGCAATGACAATAATCTCTTTTCAATCATCATATACTAGCGCACGTATCAGTTCATAGACTATCCACGCTGCTATGATAAGTTGGAAGCCGAGATAGATGATGGCCACGGTCTGACCGAAAAGCCATTGGGTAAGCATGAAGTGTCCTGCCACAGCTACCATACCCACCAGCAATGTACACAGATGACTTGCTATCCTTTTCATTTCCTTTGCAGATTTTGTTGTTGACTCTCAGCCTCCATCCCTTGCTCGAAGTTCTGCGAAGCCTGCTGTGTCGCCACGATGCCTGTCACCATTCCCGCAATCTTCGTCCGTTTGCTTTCTTCCGACAGATTGGCATTGCCCAAAATGAGCGACAGGCGGTTCATCTCCGAGGAGGTCAGTTCACGGTCAATCTTCACCGTACCGCTCTCTGCATGAAGCACAGTCTTGCCGTTCTCACCCACAGTAATGGTGCATTGCCTCATGCCTGGAACAAGCGAGGTCAAATCTACGAGCCGGTTGGCTGCCATGGCAGAGATAAGTCCTTTTTGTCGTTCCTCATCATTGCTGTCAATCTGCGCTGCCAACATCATCAGCGACATGAAGGTGGTCATCGCCATGTCGAGTATAGGGTCATTCGTTCCCGAAATGCCCACGCCGCTGTCCTCCGAGGAAAGGATTTTCTTCATCCAGTCCTCCGACGAAACCTTCTGCTCCTGTGGCGCATTGCTCTTGTATTTTGCCAACAGGTCATTGCCGTTATGCAGGGCCTGTAGCTTGATGTTGCCTTTCTGTCCGATTTCTGCCAGATAAGCGGCTGGATCCATATCCCTTTTTGAGCCGTCAGCCGATACACTCTTCACTCCGAAATGCAGATGCTCGCCAGTGGTTCTGGTGCCGGTATTTCCCGACACCCCCAACTTCTGACTGGCATTAACCACGTCACCTACCTTTACTGCTATGTCAGACAGATGCAGGTAGGAGCATTGCACCTTGCTGCCATCCTCACGGCTGTATTCCACGGTGACGGATTTCCCTCCTGCCGTGTTCGCATTATGGTTCACCGCCACCACCTTGCCGCCGTTCTCCGTGGCCAACACCGCCTCATGGTTCGTCTTGATGTCAATGCCCTTGTGCATCTGCTGCTTGGTGGCATCCATCGGATCCTGGCGATTGCCGAAAGGCGAGGTGATGAAGAGAAACTCCTCTCGCTCCACAGGAAAGGAATACCCGGCAGACTGCGGTACATGGGCAGCAGGCATTTCTCTACGAGGATTATTCTCCACCCCGAACGACCGACCTTCTGCCCGCATCTCAGCCATCACCTCACTGTCATACTTGTCCAGTCCGTTGGCTTCAATGATGCGCTGCAGACTTGCAGCATAACCGCCGCCCGTGGCATAGCCGGCACGCTCAATGCCCTTCGTCCATCCCTTGTAGTCGTCAGGCGACAGCGTGAAGCACTGCGCATAACGCTTGTTCTGCTTCAGGAACTGCGAGTGATGCTCATAACTGTCACCCACGCTTTTGTACTTACAGAATTTCTCGTTGGGCCTATCATCCGTATAGACTCCATACTCTCCGCCATTCTTCAACCACGATGCCGTAGCCTTGATGCCAAAGTGGTTGTTGCATTCGCGCGACAGTTGGCTCTGTCCGTTGCTGCTCTCCAGTATGGCTTGCGCCAAGATGACGGAGGCAGGAATCCCATACATCCGCATCTGTTCTTTGGCTTCCTCCGCATATTGTGCGGCATACGCTGCGTTCTTTCCCATAAGCCTATCTCCTTAGACTGGTGTGTTGTTCTGTTTCTTGACTTTCCTGTGCCATCTGCTTTCCTGTCTCTTTTCCAGGTGACACCATCTCCGTAATTCCACGCTTCGATGATGTTGTCTGCTTCGGCATTTCCAACTGGTCACAGATGGCCACCCGTTCACCAGCACGAATGAGCTTCGGCAGATAGGTGTCGAGGGCATGATATGGGAATCCTGCCATTGCCAACGGCTTGCCTTCATCATCCTTGCGCCCATTGCTCTTTGTCAGCGTAATACCCAATATTTTGGATGCCTTCACCGCATCATCCTTGTAGGTCTCATAGAAGTCACCGCAGCGAAACAAAAGAATGGCATCAGGATGCTTCTTCTTCAAGTCAAGATATTGTTGGACAAGGGGAGAGACAGCAGCCTTGACAGCCTTTTCATCCTTCTTTTCTTCTTTCTTTTCCTCTTGTTTCTTCTCTTCCCTTTGTTCAGAGCTTTTATCTTCCTTAAGTACCACTTCCTTCTGTTCATCATGCTTATCGACAATTGCCGTCTCCGCTTGCTTCACCTCCGTCGCTTCTTCCTGCTTCTCTTGTGTACTTTGCTCGACATTGTTGTCTTTCTGCAATACATCAGCAAACAGCGAGGCGGCAAGGTTCTGCTTGTAGGAATCCCTGTCAGGAGCCACCCACAATCGTTGCCATTGTGACGGACTGACACTTCTCGGCTGCAACTTCTTGCCGTCAATAGTGGCTGCACACAGGCATTCGCCCGATTTGGCACGGAATACTGCCACACGCTGGATGCGGTTCAAATCAACCTCCTGCTCATTACCTCCGAAGATGTCCACCTTCAGGTCGGGTTTCGCCTCTGCCATAGCATAATACTTCTGTGCCAGTTCCTCACGCACACGCTCGATGTTGTCCATCGACTGCTTCAAGGTGGTGAAGAAATGATTGAGGTCTCCTTTGTCGGGATAGACGGCAAAGCCCTCCTTACCTTCGGGCTTGATGTACAATGCCCACCGCTCCTTGTCATCCTTTACCAACTGCACATTGTCGAAACCGATGTCACGGCTGTGGGTTACGGCCTCAGAAGCATCCAACGAGGATAGGTCTTCGATAGACCAGTTGCGCAGTCTTGATACCGTGATTTTCTTGTCGGCGAAATAACTGTCGTCGGGACGGAAGCCCAAGGCTCCGTCGGGATTGTAGAAACGCACGTTGTCATAACCCTCTTTCTGCAAGGCATTGGTGAAGCGTTGCTTGTTCATGCCCTTGATCTCGTTGTTCACCTCCAACGATGCACCCTGTGGCAGCACCACATCGGCGGTCTTGCTGGCATCATCACGCACGATGACCACAGTACGCTGCTCCTCGTTGGGATGCTGCTTGATTTCGTCTGCTACGAAGTAGTGGTTGGGCAACTGCACCTGTATCTGCGCCGTCTCTCGCTGATGCTGGTCGGTGGCATACTCCACCTTTTCACCCAGTTCGGCTTTCTTCAACACCTTCAGCGCACCGTTCACCTCACTCTCGATGGCATCAATCAGACAAGGGTCTTCCTTCAGTTCCCTCGTCCAATAGTCCACCATGCTAAGGCTGTCCTTTGACAGACGGGCAGGCAGTCCCAGTTCGAGCATCTTCACGCCCGAAGCTATCTCAGTGATGAGTCGTTCCTTCTTCACGGCATCCTCCGACGGGGCTTTGCCGTTCTTCATGACCATGCCCTCACGTGCCAACCGCTGCTGATGACCGGTGGCAGACACCAACTGACGCATCATCTCCTGTACATAGTCATTGTAGTGCTCGAAGTCACGCTGCCGTGGCAGGTAGATGACATCCTTCTCGGTGTCGTAGTGCGCCACACCCGTGCCGTCCTGACGTACATTCACGAGGTTGTCCTTCATCTTCTGAAGGAATCCGTTGACGCACCCATGCAGCTGCTTGTCCTCCTTGTCGCCATAACCTCTATCCTCCACCGTGCCATCCTTCTTCAATGCCGTAGTGTAGGCTGTTTCGTTAGCCATAGGCAGTAGCGTCTGGTCGATATTGAACAGCACACGGATCTCACGGTTTTTCACTCCCTTGTACTGCTGTTTGTCCTGTTCCGACAGTTCTGCGTATGCCTCCTTGGTGATGACATCGTCGGGATTGTTGCGGTTGACGTACTTATTCCAATTGTAATACAGGAACGGCACACCTTTCTCATGCTCCCTCACGCTCTCACCCCGTGCCTTCGCTTCGGAGAACTGCGTAAACAGATTGCTCTTGCAACCCTTGGCATCGGAGTCAAGGGCAAGGACAAGGGCATTGAACGGACTGACCGAAAAGCCCTTGGGATAGAGCTTCGGATAGAGTTTGCCGCTTGCATTCAACCAATGTCCCTTGGCATCCACCGCACTCGTCAGTGCCTCAGTGAGCAGCGACACCTGCTTCTCCGCCGTCCGCTTCTCAAATTCTGATTTCTCTTTCATGCTTTTATCTTTTTGTTTATCTCAATCACATTCTATAATTGGCTTACCAAGCCACCGTTCCCGACAATTTTGTTGTCGGGCTTCACTGTATTCCCCTCGGTCGCACCACGCTCTCCCGTGCCTGCTCTTCGTACTGCATTGCTGCCATCTGTCGCATCTGGTCGTTCTTGGCAAGTATGGCGTTAGCCAATGTATTCAGCGGCAATGCCCCCGACTGATGCGCCCCAATCACACTGTCAGGCAGTTGAATGGTACAAGGCACATGGTCAATGTTGGCAACGAGACACCGCCCTTGCAGCATCGGGTTGCTGATACGAGGATTGAGTGGTTCATCAGGATATTGGCGGTACTGAATGCGAGATGCAGCAGGACTAACTGTAGGTGCAATGCCTTCCTGCTGTTTCCTGCCCAGCACCTCATGTCCCGCTTTGTTGAGCAGATTGGCACCTCCCATACCCATCAACAGCATCTTCAGTATAGGATTCTTCACGAACATTCCAGCCACGATAGAGGCCAAAGGAAGGAGGCTATTGTCCATATTCAGCGATTTTGTCTTGCCAGTGAACAGTCCCACCAGTACATCGGGCAGCATCGCCAACACATAACCAAGGTTCTTGCCGATGTCTGAAAAGCCGTTCAGTCCAAAACTCTGCAACAGCCCGTCCCATCCATTTTCGTTTGTTTGTAAGGCTGTTTCCTCCTGCTGGACTACAGATGGTGTTGCCTCTTCAGTCGATGAATCAGGAGTTTCTTTCGGTTCTGCCTTCTTCTCCTTCTCAGCCTCTGCATCCAGTCTCGCCTTAACCTCCAGATACTCGTCTTCCTGTCCAGGCGCAACTATCAAGGGCACATCCTTGTACTTGCCTGTACGTTTGGTTGCTTCGTTTCTCTGAGGGTCAAGGAACGTACCTTTGTTCCAAGGAAAAGAGGTCTGCTCGGTTTGTTTCGTCCAATCCATAAAAGTGATATTGCTCGTGGGAATCTTGTTCTTGAAATGGCTGTTGGTAGCCTTGATATAGCTGTTCTCGTGGTTCTTGATGACTTTTGCCTGTTTGCGGAATGAGGCGAAGACGTTGGTGCCCGTACCGAAAACTCCCTTGCTGATACACTCCTCGACACAGACCTCTTGGCTGCTACCTTTCTTGCTTAGGTGCTCCATGCCGACATTCATCACCATATCGATACCGACAAACTTGGCGAAGGTTGCCCATGAGCCAATCCCTCCCATGGCCACGACATCGGCACCCGCTCCGGCTGCCCATCCCGCTGCCTTCTCTGTTCGAGAGGGCTTATAGGCTGCCTCTCCTTTGGCTTCTATCTCTGCGGCAAGGGGTGACTTGTTCAGTTCGTAGGGCAGACCGAACAGACTGCTTTGTGCCGCCTTGCGGATGATATAGTCGGCAGAAGATGTTGGCATACGGTCTTTCACCATTTTTTCTATCATCAGCTGCTCCATGCGGTGATCGATATAGGCGTATGCCAAATCACAACCGAGTTGTTTAGAGAGTGCATCGTACCGCTCTCGTCCTATCTCCGTCACCACCGCCTTGCGCCATTCCTCAGCCATCACGGCAAGGTCACGCTGCATATCCTTGTTGCCGACAATAGCCTCCTTGCACATCGCCAGATAGTCTTCGGTGGTCTTGCTGTTCCACTTGCCTGTAATCTTCAGCGTGGCGTATGGGTCATCACCAGGCATATTGGCAGTGGCCAATGAGCGTAGGATGCCAGCCGTACTGTTGGAGTAGGCTCGCATCTCGTCTGCCTGTCTGTTGGACAAGTCCCGTTGCACCCTGCCCATCACGGGGGCAAGGTGACACCCGAAGTAGTCGCCCATCAGACGCTCTATCTCTGCGAATCGCTGACTGTTCTTAACTGCCATATACCTTGTTTATATATTATACTGCTGTAATATCTGTTCCTTTGTCTGCTCGATGGCATTGTGATATATCTCCATCTGCTTAGGATAGTGTTCCTCCAACCATGCGTCCTTGTCCACTTGGCAGTGGATGAACTGCACGGCCATACGTTCCTCAATCTCCACGGAGGGTTCCCCCTCTTCCTTACCATTGAACCATGCCTTTGTCCACCATCTCACGCCAGCCCGGTCGGGATAGACGCTCACTATCCTCGGAATGTCGAAGCTCTGGATATCCACGTCCAAGTCGGCAAGAGGGTCGATGATGCCGTCATGCGTCAGGGCTTGCTCTTGGAGTTTTTTTTTAACACCTCGTCCATCGTGGAGAGATATACCTGATGTCGCATGGCAAGATAGTTGAGAAAGTCGGCAATGAGCAGGTTCTGCACCTTAGTCGCCAAAGGCATACAGCGGTTGCCGATGCCCAAGGGATTAGCCATGCTCGGCATGGTCTCGTAGAAATAATGCTTGCTCGCTCCCAACGAGAAGATGTTTCTCAACGACTGCTCCGTATGTTCGGGCAGAGAGTATGCTCCTTGTTGAAGGTCCTCGAAGTAGGAGGGAAGGAAGCGGAGCATCAATGCCTCTATCTCCTGACGGTCGGTGTCGTAGGGTGAAGGGATGTTCATGTCCAGTTCATTGATGCCCATTTGGGAATTGTGCTCCAATGCCTTGATATTGCCGTAGAGCATGGTGAGGAACTCCAACGGATTGATTTCCTCTCCGTCAAACCTCACCTCCATGTGCAGCAGGTCGCCACTGATGGCGATGGTCTGACCGGCCTTGACGCTTTGGGAGAAGTTGGCGAAGACATTGGAGAGATGCCTGTAAGTCACTTCGTATTTGCCGTAGCGGATGGTCTGGTAGATGCCATGCTCCGCGTCCGACCCAATGGCAGAGACGGTTCCCGTTGCCACCGCCGACAGCAGGTAATGGTTCACTGAGAAGTCTATGCCGTGATGGAAGAATGTTTCTCCCGTCACGGGATTTTTCTGCTCTCCGTAACCCAAGGACATCTGCACGTCCTGCTTTATAGGCTCCTCAAACGGCATACAGTAGCCGCTCGATGAGCGCAGTATCATTTCTTCTGTATATCTCATATCACTGTATATTGGTTATCGTTTCATCCCTCTGCTTTGGGTCTCTGCTTCTTTCATGTTCTGCCCATGTGAAGACGTACCGCCTCTGTTAGGCAGAGTTTGCGCCACCTTAGAATTGTTCCCGATGATCATCGCTCCAAGCAGGGCACCCGCAATCTTGCTCATCCAACCAAAGCGTCCGAATACCATGAAGGCGGCAGCCACCAGTCCGACGATGCTCATACCCGACACGTTGCCCTTGCCGATATTGCCAAAGAGATTGCCTATCATGTCGCATCCTACGCCTCCGAACATATTCCTAAAGAAATCACTGATGCCGCTGAACTGGGTGTCCATCTTTCCGGCTACAGTGTTCACCGCATCAACGGCTTCACCAGCCTTGCCCGTCAGACGTTGCACATCGTTGGCGGTTTGTGCCACCGCTTCCGTGGCATTCTCGCCGATGACAGCATCACCTACGATGCGTGCCACGCTCTTGTCTGTGGTCAGCTTCTCCCATGTCACATAGCCTGCGGCACTACCCACTGCGGCCGTCTGCATAGCCTTGCCGGCTCCCATAAGGGTGCGTTGCGGGTGGAGTGCCGCACTGCCTAAGGTCTTTCCAGTTACTCCGATGACATGGCCAGTACCTCGTGCCGCCTTGCCACCATATTTCAATAATGAACTCCAAAATCCCATATCTTATCGTTTTTTAATCACGGTTTGACTTCGTCTTCTTCTGTCACGACTCGGCATAGCTCGAACAAGTTCGGCTCTGCTCTCGCTGCTCCATCAGTTTACGTTCTTGCCCACCTGCTTCCACCGCCTCTTGGCAGCCGCTGCTATCTCGGCTTTGTTCGCTTTGGTGGGTCTTGCCCCTTCGTCTATCTCCATCCAAACATCGCCCATGGTGGTGTATTTCACCGCCCTCGTCAGTCGCTTCAACTGCTTGTTCATCTTCTTCAGTTTGGGTCGGATGCCGAAGACTATCTCCACACGCTCCTTCTCGGTCATCTTGTTGCCCGACAGGCATACCGTGCGTATGTCATTAACTATCTCGATGCTGTTCATAATCAGCTCGCGGTATATCTTGTTGCGCTTGGCTGACAGGGCTACGGCAAGTCCGTTGGCAGGATGGGCATCCAACTGCGCCACCAATCCACCCATATTGTCCACCAACTGACCTATCTCGTGATAGAAACCATATATCTGTGCGGCATAGCTGACGATGGAACGGAAGGAGTCCAGATAGTTGTTGAACTCCCGCTGCAGGTCGGTAGTGGCTTCCACTTCCTCCTTGGTCCAGATATGGCCGGTGGATTGTAGCAGCATCACTTTCTCCTGATTCTTCAGTTCTTTCTCCGCCTTGTTGGTGTACATCAGAATCATCCCCGCAAGAGTCGGGTCGTTCTGCGCCCGCACTCCTGCAAAAGATGATATAAACATAAAAATGGCAATTGATATGAAATACTTCATGACTGATTCCTTTATCGTTAATCACTGATGGTCATACGTCCTGCTCTGCGCCATCTGCTAAGGGCTTGGGTGGCTATCTCTCCATTGCTTCGGTCTATCATCCCTGCCGTCACGCCGTTCCACACATCGGTCATGGTGTAATATCGTATAGACAGATAAAGACGATGCAGCTTCTTGCTGAAGGCACTCAGCTTGTCGTTCAGTGCCCACAGCGTCTTGCTCCTTTCCGCACCAGTCAGCATGTTCTCTTTGCCTCCTTTGGCGACTGCATCTTTCAGCAGTGTGAAGACGGACACCAATTCCGTGGCGGTCTCCATATACAGGTTGTTCATCGAGAGGGTGGCAACGATGCCTTGCGGATTATTGTTGATGGCCTTGCGCATCTTACACAAGGTGATGAATATCTTCACTCCATCGTCGTACAGATAGGTACAGGCTTTGAGGGAAGAGGCATAACCACTGGCGGTTTTCAGATAACTGTTGTACTTCTTCTCCCATTCGTGTATCTTGGTGAACTCTGCGGCGATGGTATTCTGCAACAGGGCAGTCTTGGTCTGACCTTTGATTTCCTTCTCTATCTCACCGTTGATGGCTTCGTTGCCCTCTGCTAATGCCATCCATTCCAAAGGGTTGGCAGTCACAATCTGTGCATGGGCTGACGGCACGCTCAGTACCAATGCCACGACAATGAACCAAATCTTATCTATTCGTAATCTCATATACGCCCTTTCTTCGTTTGTTCGTTTCTACTCTTGTTCGTATCACACTCACCACGTCATAGCTGTTGCTGATGCCGGTCATTTCCAGTTTCGGTGTCGTTCTATCCATCGACAACACGGTCACGCTTTTCAGTCCGCATAACTGTTGTATCAATGTCTGATGCTCGGCAAAGTCCACCACTCGGTACAACTCCATGTAGTTCACGCTCCGCTGAAACACTCCGTGCTCACAGATGAGTTGCTCGCTCCCGATATGGTAGCGGATACTCCTCAGATAGATGAATCGGTAGAGTAAACAGAGGGAGAACAGGAGGCTGAAGACAAGCAACAGGGTACTATATGCACAACCGGGCAATCCTCCGATTAGGAGCATTGCCACGCACAACAGCAACAGAGGCAGTTCGTTGATGAAAAACTGTCCGATACTGGGGCACAAGGTGATGATGCTATTATCTTCTTGTCTCATACGCTTCTATGATATGTGTTCTTTTCTTCTTTTTCCCTTTGTTTCTCTGCCTTGCCGGCTGCGATAAACTCGGCATAGTCGAAGGTATCTGGTTCGCCCTTGGCAATCAGTTCTGCTGATTTCTTGTTGAGCAGCGCATCGTTCCAGTCCTTGTAGCAACCCAATGGATGATAGGCTTGCACATGCTCGTGACGGAAGCCCATCTCTGCTGCCACCTTCCTGAAGTTTGCAACAAACTGCCGCCCTGCATCGTCCTTGTCAAAACCCAAATAGTGCCGTGCGTTGGGAGTAACGGACAGAAGTCCTCGCATCTGTCCCTCGGTGGGTGTGCCGCCCGTAGATACATACACCATCTTTACAGGATTTATCTGATACTCTGCCATGGCATCGTAGGCACTCTCAAACCATACAATTTCGCTTGCTTTATCCAACGGCTCGCCCGTGAGGTTGGCAATCCACAGTCCTTCACTGCTGTTGCTTCCTTCTGCCTTGCCCTTGTAACCGCCGCTACCGTCCATCTTCGGTCGTCCTCGTTCCTCAAAGCCCACAGTCTTGTCGGGTGTCTTGGGCAGTACAAGCGGAAAGGCAAGGTTGGCAAAGGTAAGTCCATCCGTCCGATGCTTAGTAGCCAGACAGAAATGCCGATGAAAAGCATACTGCGTATAGAGGTCGATGCCTCGGAACTTAAAATAGGGATAAAACCTTTTCTGCGTTTCCCTGTCCTGCGGATTGAACTTGTGGATGTCGTAGTCATTCAGGTTGAATGGCTTTCCGTCCTTTCTTGGTTCTGTAATCTTCGATGGTCTGTCCTCTATGGGTTGGTTGAGCAGTCGGTTGCAGACGAGGTTGACGAGTCGGTCAGGAGACATTCCCACCTTGTTCTCTGAAAACATTTCTGGATGCTCCTTGATGAACGAAATGACATTATACACCTTCTGCTGCGGTGGTTGGAAGCAACATTTCCCATTCTGCGTGACAATGAACTTATCACCACGCACCCGTCTGCCCTCACTGTCAGTACGCACATACGACGGATAACGCAAGCCATCTCTCTTGTTCAGATGATACCCTGCGTCCACCAGTACTTCCTGTATGCTCAACCTGTCCAGAAAGTCATCGTATGTCAGTTCACTACTCATTATAAATTATAAATTGTAAATTATACATTGTTAATATCCTCTCCTTATCTCCGTGGCAACATGATTTGCTTCTGCCTCAAAGTACCTTGCCGCAATCTCCTGTGGCGAATCCACTCCCGGTTTGAAGTAAGGACGTGGACCGCCATGATGCTCTGCATAGAACTCCGGGGCTGGATGGTGATGATGGTGGCTTATGTCATGCGCCACCTCTGCTGTAACGACTGCTCCTGCCGTCAGAGCCGCCAATATCTTCGTGCCCAGTCCGGCGTTGGTTTCGGGGCGTGTCTTCATATCCACTTCACTGAAAACCTTGGAGAAGAGTTTCATGCGATGGTAGTCATCCACCGCCAAGAACTTGTCGTAGTCCTTCTGCTTGATTTCGTGCGTGATGGCTTCTCCATTGATAATGGCGGTCATGCGATACTTATCTTCGCCTTTCTTATCTCCCTCCATCGGAGGCACTTTCTCCACCATGATGTCACCGACTTTCACTTCACGCCCATGCGCTCCCTCACGATACCAACCCTTGTTCTCATTAATCAAGGCAAGGTCTTCACCTCTCACCATGGCATCGCCTTGCAACACGTCACGTCTGACAGTCTCGTCCTCTTCCAACGGAAGCAACCGTTCCTCGTCTTGTTGCTGACGCTGCTGCAACTCCTGTTCAAGTTCGGGATGCAGATGCAGGTCGATGCGCTCCTTGCTATTCAGTGTGTCCATCAGGATTTTGTCAGCAAAGTCGTCCTTGATGATGCCATTCAGCAGTTCCAAGCGTTGAACGACGGGCACTTCCTTGATGGAGTTGGAGGTGAGTTTCTTCAGTTCCTCATCTGTCAGGTCATACACCATGTCGGCATTGACGCTGTTCGACTGAATGGTCAGCGTCTTCGCATTCTCATCAATGATGATGCCATGCGATGCCAGACACTCCTGCCACTTCTCATTGGTGAAATAGACAGGCGAGGTAATCAGTTCCTTATAAGGCTTGGCTGGCTCCGTGCTTCTCGTGCGGCTGATGGAAGGCATTATGATTCCCTCCAAATCTTTCAGCACATCCTGTTGCTGAGGGCTATAACTCTGTTGCTGTCCCTTATAATAGAACCCATAACCGCCGCTCTGCAATTCGCCAGGCTTCATTCTGCCGTCCCAACGTTCAGGCACAATCGGGGCTTCGGGGAAGAACAATCGTCCTCCAACTCTGCGAAGATGGAATCCCTCCTGACTGCGTGGTGTCCAACCTAAAAAGGGTGGTGGCATATCGATGCGCCCCATCCGTCCATACTCGCCGATACCAACACGATAGCCGTGCAGCCCCATAGCTACACGACCGTTGGCATTGCGTGCATGAATGAAGTTCTTGGGCATATAGAAGTCGTTGCCCACAATGCCCGTAAAGGTATTGTAGGCTAACTTGTTGGCATGATTCGTACCCCAGTCGGTCAGAGCCAACATCTGCTTCTCGGTGATGTTATAGGTAAGCAGCGGACTGTCATGCCCTTGCACCACAAGCTGATAGCCGCTGCCATTACTCACCACATGAGCCTGCATACCATTGCGCATGAGCAAGTCACGCATCTCTGGTTGCAGGTCCATCTGTTGGGGATTCGTATTCTTTCTTATCGCCATACTTATTCTTCACTCTTCATTCTTCACTCTTCATTTATCATGCTTCACCGTTCTCTATTGCCTTCTCCAGTTCCTCATCTTTGTGATGGACAAACTGCTCCGCACTCTCTTCACAAATGCAGAGTCCGTTGTTCAGACAATAGCTCTCATATTCTTCCTGCCATTCAGCAGAATGATGGTTGACATACTCCAACCAACCGTACTCGCCGCTCTGTATCTTCTCGACGAGCACATCCTCTGGATAATATTTATTTGATGCCATATACTTATTATATTATGTGTAGATTATTTGTGCATGGAAAAAGAGGCGCGGTTGCGCTCTCCATTCTTCTTCTGCTCATTCCAAAGTTCTTCCGTGTATTCCTCTTCAGGCACATAGTCAAGATTACCGTCATCGCCCATTACCCAACAGCCATAGCACCCGAAGGTGTATTTGTCCCACTCTCGCTTGGTGTTCTCCTTCCACTTCTGACTGTCGCCTTGATTAATCCTTATGCCGGTCTTATCGTTCAGGTCAATACCCACCGTCACCTGTTCGTCCTCCATGATGAGCGTGAGCGGCTCACCCTTCTGCATCACGGTCAGTTCTGCCGAACTCAGTTTCAGTTCATCCTTCAGCACCTCCAAGTTGCGCCCGATGACAGGCGTAGGTACCGACATCACCTGATTGGTCTCCGTGTCAATCTGCACGAAAGCCTTGCTGCTCCTGCCATCAGCATCCTTAACATCGGCAAGGATAGCCTTTCCAGCCAGCAAGTCCTCCTGCTGTTCCTGAGTAAAAGCCTCCAATGGTGATTTCTCCAACTGCGGATAGAAGACCACATCCACCTTGCCGTCCTCCATACGGACCAACGCAAATCGGGTGCGGCTCTTCAATGTCTCGCCCTCATCATTATTCACCTGAATGGGCAGCAACGGTGAACGTCGTCCCTGACCAATATCTTCCAACGCCCACATGGGCAGGTCTTCAATCTTCTCTTGTGTGAGACCAAAACGAGCCAGTGTCTGATAAGGCACCTCGCTCTCTTCAAATCGTACTTGCTTCATACTTTAACTTTGAATTTGAAATTAAACTCATGCAAAGTTATATACCTATTCAGAGACAAGCAGAATTGCATAAGATAATGCGTGTTATTTTTGACGATTATTATTATTTGAGTTTGATTTCTGCTCAAAAATCAAACTCGATTGCTATATTATGTTACAATCTTCTTGTCTTCCCTTTGTTCTTTATGCCAGTCAAAGAATTGCTTGTTACTTTTGCACCATGAAACGATTTCTACTCATCACAATAGCAGCAATATTCTGTTCATCAGCAACAGTATGCGCTCAGTTCAATACCGTCACACAGACTAAGGTACACCGCAAGGCTGTGCCAAAAACGACGCAGTCCGCAACATCCGAACAACTGCCTCCGTGCTCGCCGCATCAGCGGCGAGACTCTCTTGCCTTTGCCCCATTACAAACCCAAACGGAGCAGACCGACCGCCACACGGCACTTGTCAGTCCACTCCGTCATATCTCTGTCACCAGCCCTTTCGGCTACCGCAGAGACCCATTTACAAAAAGAAAAGCCCTACACAACGGGCTTGATTTGAAGGCAAATTACGAACCCACATACGCCATGATGCACGGCGAGGTCATCAAGGTAGGCAAGGACAAACGTTCAGGCCTCTATGTCACCCTCCGTCACGGCGACTTCACCGTCAGCTATTGCCACCTCTCCCAAACTCTCGTCACCAAAGGCACCCACGTCCGTCCCGGCATCATCATCGCGCTGACAGGCAACAGTGGTCGCAGTACTGGTCCCCACCTGCACCTCACACTCAAAGACACAAAAAAAGGACGAGCCATCGACCCGTCCATTCTTCTCAATCTTATCAAGCATCCACTCTAATAGAACGCCTTGTCTTTTGTCGTTCACATCACCCCTTCCGCATTGCAATAATGTCTTAAATATCTAATCCTCAACAATTTCTATTCTTGAAAAACAAGTGTTTTATTCACGAATATAATATGATTTCGTGAAAGATGTCATAAGATGATACTAATATCTATGCTATTTGTCAATAAAGAACCCGTTTCTATGCAGATATTCTGAAACGGTTAGTGTTCCAATCCCTATCTGCTCACACAACAAAGGAAGTTTCTTGAACAACTTACCGTCATTCTGCTGCCTTGTTTCCTCCGTCATTACTTGCATCTCTTCCAGATGGATAGCGTCCGAGTGTCGTACATTCAGTGCATAAATGATAATCTTAGCATCACCTGTTTTAAGGTATTCTTCCTTTTGCTCTATGTATTCTTCTTCAGTCAGTTCCTGCTTCTTCAGTCTTACACAGAAATTGTTGTCTATCATGTTGCTGAATCTCTCTGGGGCACATGGAAATAGATCCTTTGTCGGAATGACCAATTTCTTGTCTTTGAGGAAAGGCATCTTTTCAACTGCAATTCCTTTGGAGGTGCGTTTTGATTCATCCAGAATCACATCAAGTAGCATCAAATCCTTGCGGGAGAACGCCTCTTCCAGGAATGAGTACAACTGTCCGTCCTTATCCAAGGGAAGATAATTCTTGGCAATCATCACCAATGAGCATGTATCAACAACTATCGCCATAACTCCCTCTCAAAATTTGCTGGTTTGACATTGAGTCTCGAACAGAAAGTGGTCTCGTTGACCACTCCATTGAAATAGGCATATTGCATGGTTTTCAAGAATAGCGGAGAAATGATGGGTTTTGGTGTTCGCCCGCCTCTCTTCTCAGAGTTTTTCAACTTTTCCTGTTCCTCTCTTCTTCTGTATTCCTCTGCCAATTCACTCTTGACATTGCTGTAGCTCGAATAGCTGATTTTCCTGTCGATATACATCCTTGTATATAAGGCAAGACGGCTAATGTGCGTCCGTGCACTGATAGCCTTGAAGAGGTCAATGCAGTAGTCGTTACGGGAATCTACACATGCTATGTTAGCAAGTGTTTCTGCTTCTTGTCCCATAATGAACTGATATGCAAAATCATTGCACCATCTTTCGACATCACTGTATGAAGTCTGTGCCGAGATGTCCATCATGTCCACCGACTCCACTTCTTCAATCCCCAATAGACAATGCCCCAATTCATGCGCCAGAGTGAATATTTCTCGCTTGTAATGCTTATGATGCTTAAGCACTATCACATTGGGCTTAAGGTAAAAACCGTCAATGTTGGTTTTCTCTTTCTTGTTCCATGTCTCTATGTATTCAAAGACAAAAATGCCATGATCGGCGATTTTTTCTATCATCTTCACAAGAAACTGCCTATGATTGACAGTTTCCCCGGGATAAAAAAAATCTCTTGCACGTACGGCTACTGTCTTAGGGTCATCTTGTAGGGTGTAGTGTTCTATGTCAAACTTCACATCCAGTTGCGACAGTTTGTTGTATGCATCCAAAGCGTTTTTCAGACTCTCGAATCGGTTTACAGTACGGATCGACTCCAAGTTCAGCTCTGTTCCGAATGAGGTCTTGCGGAAGAAGATACTGCTGCTTGCATTGGTTGACAACTTAGAATAGTCTTGAAAGAAACTGACTTCTTTGTCGAATATCTCACCTATACGCTTCAACACCCCCAAATCAATAGAATCTCCACTGATGTCTGCGGCTCCTGTTATCCGTTTCCTGCCTTTGTTCAGAAGAGACAACAAGTCATCCACCGACATCTTGTATAATGCCAGCAGGTATTCTAAACGTTTCTTGTTAATCTCTACTTTCATATCAGCCTCGATTGAACTATTGTTGTTTTGATGCAAATGCTTAGGCACAATTTTGCGTTGCAAAATTACACATTTTCACTTAAATGGGCGAATTTTCATGCTGAATATCACTGGAATTTATGTTTATTTTGCTAAATCGCTACATTTCGCCACCAAAAAGACACAAAAATAGGACGAATCATCGACCCGTCCTTTTGTTTTTAGCCTTTTTCGTTCTAACCACAGCCTGCAATGTTATTCATCAACTGGTTCATCACTCGCATGTCTCATTTCGTAAACTGTCCATAAGGCTAACACACATTCAATGGCTATCACGGTAATGGCCGCAGTCATGCCCCACCAGTGGGCAATAAGCATAAAGATGCCAGCCTCAATGCACAACGCAAAGAGGATGGTAACAATAAGTGATAATATTCTATTCATTCTACGGTAACTGATTTAGCAAGGTTTCTTGGCTGGTCAACATTCCTATCCTTGTTGATGGCGATGTAATAGGCCAGCAACTGCAATGGGACGGAAACAACGAGAGGTGTAAGGCATTCGGGTACGTCGGGCACTTCAAGGCAATGGTCGGCGATGTCCTTCATTGCGTCATTGCCCTTGGTAATGATGGCGACAACCGTACCGCCACGCGCCTTCACCTGCCTTACATTACTGATTATCTTGTCATACAGCGAGTCCGTTGGAGCAATGACCACCGTGGGCATCTCGCTATCTACAAGTGCAATCGGTCCATGCTTCATTTCAGCAGCAGGATAACCCTCCGCATGGATATAGGATATTTCTTTCAGCTTCAACGCACCTTCAAGGGCGGTGGGGTAGTTGTACCCACGACCGAGATAAAGGAAGTTGCGGGCATAGGTGTATATCTTCGACAAGTTCTTGATTTTGTCAGCAAGTCCCAACACATCTTTTATATACCTTAATTCCGCAACACTATTATAAATATAACTTTTTAAGTACCTGAGCAACAAAAAGTTGCTCAGGATTTTGTCATGTCAGATTTTTCACCTATCTTAGTGTTGCAAATCAAAATATGTATCAAACCCGACAGACATGGCAAAGAAAGCAATAAAATCTGAGAAACTCACTCCTTTTGGAGGAATATTTGCAATGATGGAGCAATTTGACTCCACATTGTCATATGTAATTGACACAACCCTCGGTCTAAGATGCAGGCTGTATGGTTATCAATACAGCGAAATCATCCGTTCTCTCATGAGCATCTACTTCTGTGGCGGCTCATGTATTGAGGATGTCACAACTCATTTGATGCCCCATCTCTCGCTTCATCCGACACTTCGTACCTGCAGCTCTGACACTATCCTCAGAGCGATAAAGGAACTGACGCAGGAGAACATTTCATACACGTCAGATACGGGTAAGAACTACGATTTCAATACGGCTGACACCCTCAATACCTTACTGCTCAATTGTATGTGTGCAGCTGGTCAGCTGAAAGAGGGTGAGATGTATGATGTTGATTTCGACCACCAGTTCATAGAAACAGAGAAATATGATGCAAAGCATACATACAAGAAGTTCCTTGGTTATCGACCAGGTGTGGCGGTTATTGGAGATTTGATTGTCGGCATTGAGAACAGCGACGGCAACACAAACGTCCGTTTCCATCAGAAGGACACGCTGAAGAGATTCTTCGAAAGGTTTGAACAGAACAATCTTGTTATCAATCGTTTCAGAGCTGATTGCGGCTCGTGCTCTGAAGAGATCGTGGAAGAGGTTGCCACCCACTGCAAGACCTTCTATATCCGTGCCAACCGCTGTAGTTCGCTCTACAATGACCTCTTCGCTCTCAGAGGCTGGAAGAGGGGAGAAATCAACGGCATTGAGTTTGAGCTGAATTCCATTCTTGTAGAGAAGTGGAAAGGCAAGACATACCGGCTTGTGATTCAAAGGCGGAAACGGATGGACGGTGAGCTTGACCTCTGGGAAGGAGAATACACATACCGCTGCATCCTGACCAACGACTACGAGCCTTCCGTAAGAGAGATTGTCGAGTTCTATAACCTCCGCGGAGGAAAGGAGCGCATCTTCGATGACATGAACAATGGTTTCGGATGGTCCAGATTGCCCAAATCCTTCATGGCAGAGAACACAGTGTTCCTTCTTCTTACAGCACTTATCCGTAACTTCTACAAGGTCATTATCCAAAGACTTGACGTAAAGAGGTTCGGACCCAATAAAACAAGTCGCATAAAAGCGTTTGTCTTCAGATTTGTCTCTGTACCAGCCAAATGGATCAGAACATCAAGGTGGTATGTGCTGAATATCTATACCTGTAATAATGCTTACGCAGATGTATTCCAGACTGATTTTGGATGACGACTACAACTTATGGGTATGATACTGCGTATTGTCTCAAGTCGCATTGTGGGGTAAGGGGGTATTGTAGGCAGAAGTGGGTATTTCAGCCTCAATTTATCTAATAATTCAGTAATGAGAGAACGTGTACACGTAAATAGGACGATGAAGGACTTAGTTGCGGATTTGAGGCTTATGAAAAGCGTATTGCTTTCTCAATACATGCCGTTCCTCTTCGCTCAGCGACAGGAAATAGGCTTTCCATCCCGGACAGAAATTGATGTGCCATCGCCAAAAACGACCCAACAATGACTTGGGTGAACGGTCGTATCGCCGCCTCAGTGGGCACTGCTGACAGTTATGTTTCTTTTCCAATACTTTATCTATTTATCTTTCGTAAAACTCTCGTGGCAAAAATAAGGATTATTTTCAGTGATCAAGCACACAGTTCATTAAAAAAGAGAGGATTTGCTAAGATTCAGAATAACGACGAGCCATCGACCCCAACGGGAGTCGAACTTCAAGTAACCGCACATGATACAATGTGCGGGTCGAAGTGCCTTCCCAATCCACGACCCCAACGGAGGTCGAACCTTTCTACAGATTATATGGTTCGACCCCGTTGGGGTCGGATGTATAGGAGTCATCTGGCCATCCGCAAGTCTTTGACATTGCGGTTAACGGGGGTGAGACCCTTTTCAGGGTCTGTTTGTTTGCACACCTTCATTCTACATAAACGGCTAAATTCAAATATTAAAAGCGTTTACATATTGCAACGTATTTATCTGTTATGCTCCTATTAAATTGTTCTATATCCTTATACTTTTCAACTAAATCCTTTATCACAGGCGCATTTAAATCGACGTTTAGGGTATATTGAACAAAAGCACGTAGCATCTCATAATTATAATTTACTCAAGTTTCGGATTTAGGTTGAGAGGATAGATTTGGGCATAAAAAAGGCTTTGAGGATTTCCGTATGTCACGGAAATTTAGTAATTTAGAGGTGCCCAAACAACTAATTACAATCACTCAAAGCCATGAGCAAAATTACAAAAATTCCATCGGAGATCCGCAACTTTTTCACGGGAAAACGAATCAATCCCGCATTTTCCAAGTTTATGACCCTCCTTGAGGGGATGAGGATTTCAGACAAAGATCTCGGAGGGAAAAAACGTGAGAACTGTCAGCTTACCAACCTTCAACTTTTCCAGATCATATTGATTCTGCCGTTTATGGCCGTCCCGGGTTTTTCTCATTATGCCGGATCGTCAATCTCGAAACTGTTCGGGGGTAAGAAGGACCTACTCTATTCGTTTATGGCCAAGGACAATATAGACTAGCAACATCATCTGGCACATCGCCTGTCATCTCATCAAGGCCGTGACCATAAGGAAAGACTATCAAAAGAGCCATCTTCCGGCAGTGCTTATTGTGGATGATTCCGACCTGCCGAAGACCGGATTGAGGATGGAGTGTATTGGCAAGATATTCTCGCACGTGTTTCAGCGGTGCATTCTCGGCTACAAGCTGCTGGCCCTGTGCTGGAGCGACGGCCGCTCTCAATTTGTCGTGGACTTCTCGATTCACGGCGAGAGAGGGAAGGTCGATGGCAAGGAACAAGGTCTTACGGCCCGGCAGCGCGAGAGGCGCTACAACCGCAAGCGTGACAGAGACTGCCAGACCGAAAAACGCAAGGAAGAGTATTTCGTATCCAAGCTTGAGCGCCTGAAGAGCATGGTGAAGAGACCATTGGAGGATTGTTCGCCGATATATATGAAGGCGTACACGAGCTCACCGTCGTGGAAAAGATCTGGTCAATCATTATTGATGTAATAGCAATCGTGGCTGAGATTTTTACCATTGACGAGAACGAATTGATGGAGCAAATTATACGGGATAACCGCAGGTTCAAGGCCATGCAACTGATCGCTCAGACTGCATAAAACCTAAATCCGAAACTTGAGTAAAATACATAACTGTAATAATCTACTACTAATCTAAAATAAAGCGATTATAAGCTATCCTTTTCCCTGTGTTTGTTTTAAAGTTTTCACCTATACACTTTTTTATCTTTTCCTGTTCTTTTTCTTTATCCATAACCATTAAATTTTCAAGCAAATCAGCTTCCCATTGTATTTGAAAATCAAGTCCATTAATTTTAGATGGAGTATGGTGGTTGCCTATTATAAAGCATATTCTATCAATATTTTTGTTAAAGCCTACCTTTTTTAATATTTCTTTCGCTACTTCTGGTCCTTCCTTTTCTTGATAGACACCATCAATAGAACCGTATCTTTTTTGTGCTTCAACCGCACCAATATCATGTAG
>NZ_NPIZ01000066.1:0-16620 GCF_002251185.1 Prevotella sp. P5-126 | reverse complement strand
GTTTATTGTATATTTCAATTGCAGATAACATACTTCCTATAGATTTGTCTATAAGGCTTTCATATATTGGATTCTTTTTCATATTTGCAATAATATGATTATGTTCAACATATAAATATCTAAATACTGAATCCAAGCGACAGAATGTAGTTGAACAAGTCTGTCAGGTACTTTCTTCTGTGGTCAACAAAGCTGTTGTAGTTAGCCTTCGAGCGCACCATCCAACTGTACAGTTCTGGTTCAGCAGAAACCGAAGGCAAGGCATAATGACTGTTGATGTAATCCTTGTAGCGTTGGCAGTTGTTACGGAATTCATTCTCCGTGCCATTTCGTGGGATAAAGTCCTGTTCATACCTCGCTAAAGTCTCCGTCAGCATCACTTTGTACTCTTCTTTTATCTCGTACACCTCGTTCTGTACATTATACAACCAACGATAGAGAGACGCCTCGCCCTCGCCATTGCCAGAGACAGGGTAACGATTGTATGATTCTACGAATGCACAGAAATCTGCTAAACGTTCTTCAAAGCTTTGACGCTGTCTGGCTGTTGCATCATACTCTATCCACTTTGCATCATACGACTTTGACTTTAATCCATAAAATCCATCGTTGAAGTGTACAAAGCGGCCAAGTGTATCATCCCCCATCGACCACTCCAGGCTTTGAGGCTTCGTGTTCGGATAGTGCTCTACTACAGCTTCAAACAACTGCTCAATGTGCATAGGTTCGTCCGACTCCTCAAGCAACTTTGCCAGAAGGTCACGAATGGTTCCAAAGAACACATTCTCCCAACTGTCCAAACCGTAGCGCGACGTATTGCCAATGGGTTTGATGTTGGGATGACGGAACAGCCATGAGCGTATCTGAGCCGACTCCGTATATTTATGGTCAGGATACATTTCCTTGAATGCAACAAAGAGTTCATCCACCGACATTGGCTCACCTTTCCTTGCCAATATGGTGTACAAGTCCTCTGCTACATCAATATGGTTTTTCTGCACAAGTACACGACCTTCATCGTCCACTTCCAGTTCTAACCCTTCCCTTGCAATGTAGCTCATCAGTTTGACAGCTTCTGCCTTTTCCTCGGTAGGCATCGTGTTGAGCGAAGCTTCCACTTCTATGCGCGTATCATTAGTATAGCGCGAGGACACCATAGCCTGCAGCGAGTCAACACAGTCACGAATCTTTACGGACGGCATCATCTTGCGGTTGATCACCACAGCCACATCGCCCACTATTTCTGTTTCATACTGATTGCTGAATCTGAGCAGTTCTGTCTCACCGCTCTGATTCCTTACGGCTACCTCAAAGTCACGCTCTCCCAACAGCTGCATCAGTCGTGCGAATACACGGAAGTCAAAGTTCAGGTGTTCACGTTCCTTCAGTTGCTTGTATTCGACCGACTCTGCCGTAACGAATGGCATCGCCAACAACTCGTCATAGCTCTTCCATGCGTCTGTCATAATCAGTTCCGTGTCATGAACCTCGAGTTTTTTCGATGTAATCTGACGTATTCTTTCGCGTGTAAGCCCCATCACTTCTGCCAACTCATTCAGCGTACGTTCCTTGCCATCGAAGATACCATACAGCAAACTGAATATCTTATTGTTACGTACCTCGGAAATACGCATATAGTTGTACAGCAGGAAGAACATCGGATGCACTCCGCAGTCACGACCATGCTCCATCACAAACCTCCTCTCCACACTACTCAGGTATGGATAGTCGCGTTTGAGCAGAGCCGATTGCACCTCATCGTCACTCATCTGCCAGTAGCGGTCAAACTCTTCCTTCAGCAATTTGTTGAAGTTGAACACCTCCGTCAGCGTCTTCATCATGCTCTGACCAGGGCAAAGCTTACGGTAATCCAGCAGAGGAGAGTCAAAATACTGAGCCAAATCCTCAAACCTCGGTGCTGCGTGTTCAACAAAATTCTTTGCTCGTACGCTCAGCTGCTTCTCGCGCATCCGCTCATAGACACTCTGCAGGTACTCACGAACACCTGCCGTGATGAAGAATTCTGCCTTGTCCCGATAGCTGAACTCTTCTAACCTTGGTTGCAATTCTGTGAACGTCGATTTGTATTCCGAATACGTGTCGTTGTCAGCACGCTGTCCGTCCAGCATCCTGTTCATGGCGTCTTCGAGATAGCGTGCATACATTCTGCGAATCTCGACGTTCTCTGCCATCGAGAACTCACCGTGTATTTCCAGCAGGTTGTTCTCGTTGCCCATCACCATACTGTGCAATTCCTTCACCGAAGGGTAACATGCCTTGAAGAATCTTGTCACGTCATTGTCCTCCACGAAGAGAGCCTCGTATGCCTCACTCAGCATCTCCCCGATGGTGTCGCCTACCATGGCAAACACATCCTCTGGGGTTTCGGACTTCTGAGGTGCATTCTCGGGGTTCACCTCTCGGAGCAATGGCACTATCTCTGTATAGGACTTTCTGCCAAAGTTCTTCAACTTCAGCAATTCCTCGGGCGACTCTGCATAGTTCTGCACATCCTCCAGTGTCACCATACCCGCATAGCGCAGGCAGTTATAGGTTCTCGCTGAAATCTGCTTACCGTCAAACAGTTCCTGTATTGTGGTGTCCAAATAGATTCGCATACTATCGTTTTCCTTTTTTTTATTCGGTTTCTAATCCTGCTACCTTCTCAAGCAATGCCTGTGCCTCGGCTATCAGTTCTGCTGCCTGACCAATGGCATTCTGTTCCTCTTCCGTGCCGTCTTTCTCACGGTCAAGGTCGTCCAGCAAGCCGTAGCATCCCACGTAGGCATCGCCCAGTTTCTCTACCCAGATGGCAGCTGTTTGCTTATTTGTTGTGGTCATTTGTCTTCTTGTATTTTCTAGTTACGTGAATTAGTTTGAAAAATGAGCCTAAGCTCTAAGCGGATTTTCTTTGCAATTAAAAACACATTGAATTTCAACTATTTACATCACATGAGGATTTTCTCTGCAATTAAAGATCAATTATTCGACTACCCATAGAATGGTAGGTATGACGTAAATTTGCGGGACGTGTTCTCATCGTCGTATGGTTTCAAAAAACCACGTTCTACGCATTCTGCAATGATGCGTGATGCAACGCTGTTCTTGTTCTTGTCCAATCCAAATCTTTCACGTACCGCTTGATTTGTCAGCATCTCATTTCGTTCATAGAGAATACAAGCGTGCTGGTAGCAAGCTACGGTCTTTTCTTCCTTGGTCATTTCATTCAAAGCCTTCTCGGGGAACATCATCACTCGGGTATAATCGTCGCCACTCTGCACCTTATACGCTGGCAATCGCATTTCCTCGATGGCTGTGACAGCTCGGTCGTAACCACTACCTCGTCGTTCACAAAGGTCGAGTTGTAACATCATCTGTGCTAAACCTTCGTTGCGGGAATGTGGAGGAAGGTCAATGAGTCGGTTTACATCATTGAGGCATGAGCCAGGATTGGTCATCACGATGCGGTTGGTGAAGATTTCTATTGTGATAGGCATACCCGTAATGGCGAAGTCCTGATGCACCATGAGGTTTGCCATGAACTCACGTACAGCCACCTTCGGATAGGTAGGAACGGCTTCTCGTTTCGCAATAATACGCTCCTTGCTGGTCATTGCCATCACCGTGTCGAGCAGATCAAAGAATCCAACTGCATACCCTCTGTCCATCTTGTACTCCAACTCCATGATGAGGTTATTCGCACCTGCATACTTTCGTACCAGAATTTCCTTCATTTTCAATGCCTCAAAGTCCTTCAACTTATGAGCAAAGAGGATAGCTCCCAGGTTGAGAATGTTGTAGAGATCTTCCTGTTGCTCAATCATGCTAAACTCCAGCATCTGCTCGATAATGCGCTCCGAATCCTGCGGAATCTTACGGTCGATGAGTTCGTACATTTTCCTGTAGTCAAGCAGCTCAAGGACTCGCTCTGCCGAAATGCCGCCACACGCCACACGCTTCTCAAAAGTCAATCCATGCGACTGTGCAAGCATCTCATGAACCTGTTCACGAGACATCTTCACGGTATGACCAGCCGAACGGATGTAAGCCTCATAAATGTCACGTCCACGAAGATAGATAGGTTTATTCTGCTGTTCTGGGATGCGGATGAAGAGAAGCGGATGCCCTTCAAAGTCCAATACGGCATGTTCCAATTGGATTGACCACGCAAGATTATTCTTGGCGATATTGCCGAGCTTCTTTGTTGTCTCTTCGATTGTTTCCTTGGAGAGTTCCTCATAAGTGGCATCATCATTCACACCAAACACCAGCACACCACCGCCCTTCAAGTTGGCATAGGCACAAAGATGTTGAGCCAAACGATCTGTCTTATTCGACAAACCGCCCTTCCAATCAATCTCGTTTAACTCCTGTGGCACAGGGTAGAGACTTTTATGTAATGCGTCTAATGCGCATTCTTTCCAGTTACTCATGTATGGATTTATTTTTTTATTGTATTCTTTCTTAAAAATATGCGTTTTGTTTGTCGCCAGCCCCTTGTTTTTGACCCTCTCGCGACGATTAAAACGATGTTTTTAACTATTTTTTACGTCTCAACTGTATCGTCGGATTCTCATCATACTCCTGTTTCAAGCGGTAGAGCTCCGTGCCTGGAGTGATGATGTCCTTGCGGTAGTTGGTGTAGAAGTTCTTTATACTTATCCCTTGCCTCCTCAATCGTCATCCAATCTCCATTATAAAGCGTATTCCGATGATCTATTGATTCGCCAAACGGAATAAACTCATCGAGCATTAGAAAGAAACGTACACCATCGTTTGAGGTCTTCTCGTTGATTTCCTTGTCTCGCTTTCTTGCTGCATTGATGGCAGACACCTTGTACACTCCATCTATCTTGCCTTTGATAAGTGGCATGAAGTATTTGATGCTCTGGATGTCGAGGTTCGGCTTAGTATCTTCTGTTCCTGTGTAATACATTTCTGCGCGATTGTTAAGGAAGTCTTCAAAGAAAGGATTGTCTTGTTTGACAAAGCCAACATAGACAAGAGCATCCTTCTCTTCTGAATACATCAAACCTTTCTGCGGAATGCTTTCGCGCAACTGAACAGAAGGCGAATCTTCGAGGATGATACGTCTTAAATCTTCTTCCAACTTGCCACACTCCACCAACTGCAAATCCTTCAATTCGACATCCTCTTTATATTCTGTGGGCAACAGAGGATAGGCACCAATATTGACGGATTGTATGCTTCGTGAGAAGTATTTGTTCTCCAATTTGTCTGCATCACTCACGCGACCCGGGAACAAGATGTAACCACCGATTACCTCCTTGCTCTGAGGATGATGCCCACCCTCTGCATCATGGCGCGAACCATAATAGATTGCATCACGATAACGATGCATAGCGTTGATGGTGTCTTGCACAGGTTCGTCTGTTGGTGAATCGCTTCGCTTATCATCCAGCACACGATACTTGGCATCAAAGAGGTACGTGAGTGTTGTTTCGCTATTCGGTTTTGTCACGTTGAGCACGATGTCCGGAACTTGAAGCGTTGTCTCAGAATGCTCCGTCGATTTGCTGCAGAGTGAGTACGGATGCTGGTACCAAAGTTCAACCTTGATGCCAGTTGAAGGATGCATGAACGTAACGTGATAATCCACGTCTTTTTGTTCAAATGACTCCATCATCTTTGGCTTATCCTCTACAATCAGTTGCCGCTCTTGAACCAAAGGATCAGTAGGGTCAAGATTGAGAATTTTACATACAAGACGTTTCATCACGAGGAAACACCAAATCTCGTACAAGCGCCAGATTTGCTTCATGCCGATGTTGGTATTGCCTTGTTCGAGCGACAATCCACATTTCAGCATCTGCCAGTATTTGTAGATGTTGCGATAACCTGAACGTTGTTGCAGTACGGCACTCTCTTGCAGATGCCCCTCATACTTACCAACCGAACGATAGAACTTCGAATTGAGTAACATACGGAAGGTACTCTCATATTCGTTCATCTGCTCTGTTGCTTGTTCCGAAAGGTCGTCTTCGTAGGCCTCTCGTAATTCGCAAAAAACAGCGGCAAACTTCTTCTGCAAGTAGATGAGCGTATGTTTTACGAAACGGTTCTCCTTCGTGTTGATAGTATGTTCCGTCACCTCATGGCGATAGTAGAAACGTTCTGCATCCTCACCACGTTCCTCATAGCGTTCTTCTTCCTGTCTGCTCCATCGCTTCACTCGTTCCGGACGAGCATAGTCAAAGCGTTTCTGCGCCTTGCGATTGGTGTGCTGCATGATGTAGCGGCATGCCTTGAAGTATGGCTCTACAACCTGCTTGAAGATGCTTAGCCAGATAATCTTACTCTCCGCTTTGTCGCTCCTTACGACCTCATGATTCTGGAAGGTCAACGTCAGGTACTCGTACACATAGTTCTCGTACTCTGCATTGATGAGTCGCTTGATGTTGTCAAGGTCACGCTTGGTATCAAGCTTGGGTGAGACAACTTCTAATGTTAGACTATCCGTAACGTGTTCACCATCAGCTTTAACGTATGAAAACGAGAGAATGAAGGTCCCAGGATTGTTGAGGAAATTGATGCTTCCCGTAAGCATCCCTTTGTGATAATCAAAGCACTCTGCAATCTCACGTTTAGGATGGTTGATGCGAGGAGTATCCAACAACGGGCAGTTGAACTCGATGAAGAAGTGGTAAATCTCCGTCTCGAACAATACCGGTGGCTGTCCGTCCCATTCCTTGCCTCCTCCTATGTTCTCCATTGCCGTTGTTTTGCCATCATCAGCAACCTTCAGCAACTGCAAATCATCAGCCTCATGGGTAGAAGCGTATGTACAATAAGTGCGCGACGATTCTGGAACGCGACTATTGAATCGGTTCCAAGCTGCTACAATATCACTTGTCTTGATGGTGATAGTGTAGTCGGGGCACTTATAGAGGAGGACTTGCATATTTTATAACCAGAACGTTGTGAAGCCATCACCACCCTTGCCGAATGGCTTGAGCATGTATTCAATCTTATCAGCGCACTCTGTCCAGATTTCTTTCTTATTCTCATCGTCACCAACACGTTTGCTAACGAACTGCTGAAGGCCTTCAAGTGGTTTCTTTGCTCTGTCCTGTTCGCCCTCAATACGTGGCAGTACCTTCATCATCAAAATATCTGCAAACACCTTATCAAGCGTGCAAGCATTCGGATAGAGAACCTTCAACGAACGATAGTAGAGTACGGCCTCGTTGAGCACACGATATGACACTTGGAATGGTGATACGCCCATTGTGTCCTTTGTGTCATAGTTCTTGCCGTTGCCCATCGCCTTGTTTATCTCGTTGATGAAAGCAGTAAATTCATTGTTAATGTCGTTGTCACCTTCCTTCAATTCAAAATCGGGAGTCGCCTCTTTCATCACGTCAAGTACACGAACTTGGTCACAGATGAAACGCTCTGGACAAGCGATATTCTTATATTCAAGAGCATCATTCGTAAGTAAGAAATATGAAGCTGATTCAATGCTGTCAATCTTCGTCTCAAATGTCATAGCTCGATCAATCACCTTACGGCTGAACGAGTTGGTAGTATCGTCCATATTCACTGTACCGATGACGATTACATTCTGAGGCAGACAAAGACCATTCTGTTGCAGATCCTCGATTATTTCCTTGTCAGTTTCAGCATCAAGATTCAACGCCTTCAACGTGTTCTCATCCGCAAAAATAACAGCAGGAACAAGGGCAGCACTCTTCACTTGACCATCGACCACCTTACGGCTTTCCAGTACGCTCAAATACTCAGCAAAGTATTCCTCTACAGGTGCAAGGTTCATCTCGTCCATGCAGACATAGAAAGGCACAAGTGGATGCTTCATAGCCTTAACAAGGAACTTGATAAAATCCGTCACCACATACTTCTTGCCAATATTGGAATAATATCCAAGCAATTCTGTTGAATCGTGCCAATTAGGCTTCACCGAAATCAAGCAGTAGTTTCCAGGCTCTTGCCCCTCTTGTAACTCACCCTTAGGACAAGTCAGATAAGCAAGTTCCTTCACCTTCATACTCTTACCAGTACCAGAGAATCCACCAAGTATAAGGAAAGGCTTCGTCTTGGCTGCTGCAAGGAGATTGAAGTTATCGTTGATGACTTTTTTCTCGTCATCGGTTAGTTTATAGTGGCAATCAAACATAAACGTATTGGCTTTTGTATGGAAAATGTTGATATAATCTGTCTTTTCTGAAGTAGGAATGCTGATAGCATGGCCATCCTTATCTATCATTTTCTTTGCGCTTTCGCCAAAGACAGCTTTCATCGTGAAACTAGGCGAAGGCTTTCCTTTGTATCGCAACTGGATGGTTTGACGTGCTTTGTCCCGCAGATAAACCAATTCGGATTGCATCGTTTGACCATTCACCACGATATTGATGTTCTCTTTCTCCTCGTATGCAATCGATTTACCCAATAAAGAGAATAGCAAATCATTATTGGCAGGAGGTAAATGTGAGCCTTCTGTCAGCAAAGATTTATCTACAGGTTTGTTTTTGAGCAACAATTTCATACTTCACTATTCTGTTTTTGATGAAACGATTAAGTCACGGACATCAACTTCAAGCAAATTTGCTATCTGCAATAGGGTATCCAATGATGGCTGAACCGTATTCGTACACCATTTTGATACCGTCGCAGGGTCTTTTTGAAGCTGTTCACAAAGCCATTTGCTTGTCACATTTTGCTCTGCTAAAACAGCTTTCAGACGATTTATATTTTTGTTTTCCATTTCAAGAAGTTTGCTTTTGGTGCAAATATACCACTTTTATTTCACTCTACAAAGAATTATCTTGAAAATAACATTTTATAATGTGATTTATCTTGTTAGAGAAACTCGGATTGTACTCTAACGAGTCATCTTTTATTAAATAATGTTCATCGTCAAGTCGGTTCTCCTCGCAGAGTTTGGCAACAAGTCGCTGCTCCTCGTCCGTCATCTCCGCTTGTATCTTTGCCGTGCCGCGATTCTTGTAGTTGTCTTTGTCGCTATTCAGTTTGTCTTTCTTGTCTGTTTTATAGAGCAGAATCTTGTCAACCTTGATGCCTGACTGTTTGATGAAAGGCAACTGCTGCAAATCTTCATTGATATCTTCACAATACAAACGGCAGAAATCATCTCCTTCGTCATCAACATCGAAGTCGTCTGGCATAGCAATCACAACTTTTGGACGTATGTTGTCGTAGGGTTTGAACGTATCACGGTCTTTACGCTCGCAACAACCTACAACTATTTGGCCAGCAAGTACCGGGAAGATTTTCTTGCCAATTGCAATATCATCTACCTTATAAACATGGCGCGAACCGTCAAGAAAATAAGTAAATATGGGACGTGAGTAGTCAATAAGCATCTGGGGCACACGAACAGTGTGTACCCTTGTCAGATTGCTTTCAGCAATAAGACTGGTATTTCGTGTAGAAGCAGGCTTGTCGTCATAGTCAAGTACGTCAGCTTCAGAAGACTCAATACTTATCTTATTGGTCTTGTAGCAAAGGTACTTTCCTTCACCTTTTTCTTCTATGAATTTTAGTATTCTTCCCATAAAGAGTGTGTGTTTGAATTTTATTTCGCAGCAAAGTCAATGCTTTATTTTGAGAATCGCCAAATTATTCGCAAACTAAATTTATTATTTAACATTTATTGTAATTGTTGAAAACCAATCATTTTGCCTCTTGGGCCACCATCTTAACACAATTCTCGAAGGAGAAGTTAACATGCTTATACAACGCGGTAAGTTACAAGAAGTTAAAAATGTTAAATCTTTGCCTTTTTCACCATCTACAGAATCTCCATCATCACTTTTCTACCGTTTTAATCAAAATATATTGGTACACAGCAAGTTGCAAATACATGACTTGGCTGAAAAGGCAGGTCATTTTTGGTTCGAAGAACTGCATCCCGAAAAGATAGATGTCGGGACTGGGAAAATCCAAGCTGCTACCAATGGTACATTTAATCGTAAATATAACATGACTATTCCAAAAGATTTAGAAGAATATGAGGGATAATTGAGGCTTCGTCCAACTTATGATTTTGTCATGGAGTTACTTCATACAGGAAATATGATAGAAGTGATGGAACCAAAATCATTGCGACAAACAATGAAAGAATGGGCAAAAAGCCTATGGAAGTTATACAAACAAGACTGACAACTATTGATATGGAAGAAAACAAAATAGAGATATATCGTTCTGCAGACGGAAAGGTCGAACTGAATGTAAAGCTTGAAAAAGATACTGTATGGCTGACTCAAAACCAAATGGCTGAGTTGTTTGGGGTAGACAGAACGTCTATTGTTCGTCATATCAGAAACATATATAAGGTAGAGGAGTTGGATGAGATCTCAACCTGTGCAAAAAATGCACAGGTTCGTTTTGAGGGTAGCAGAAAGAATATCATCCAGATATTCCGTGTTGTATGGCGGCGTATCGAGCATCACCTTATTGTGATACTTCAGCATATCACCTAACGAAGCCAGCCGTAGGGAACTCAGCATCCATTCCGTTACATCATCGTCATCCACGGGATCACGCTTCAGATAATACCGATAGCCGTCGCTCTTGTTACATTCCACAGTAATGCCAAACTGCGACTGGATATTTTCACGATAACGATGAAAGGTACGCTTGTCCAGCACATTGTTATCCTGATTAGCATGGGCTTCCTTCCATTCATCAGCAATCTCCTCAAAGGTAAGATGCGCACTATCCAAGAGGCCTATCAGCCAACTATAGAATTTCACACGATTGTCCATAGCACGTTCTTTGCTTATTACTCCAAAAATCTTTGTATTACCTTGTACCAATAGTCCCAGGAGTAACCTACGGAAGGATGATTCACCGCCATCACTTTCACCTGCTTGCCATTACTCAGAAGATAAGCACCTGTAGCAACAGGATAACCATCCACTACGATGTCGTCACCATCGTGCCAGCGCACATTAGGAAGATTGTTCCAAAGCCTCTTGCCCCATACGATGATGTACTCTGGCTGATACTTTTCGATGACCTCAAAGAATTCCTTGCCTGCCTGTTGATATTGTTCGGCAGTACCAGCCTCGCGAGGACCACCCATCGCCACTTGCAGATAGTTGAAGAATACCACCGAGTTCCAAATCTTCAGCCTCATCGCTTGATTGGTCTCCTCTCCCACTAACGAACGCTCAAACTTCAAGAAAGTCCGCATCCAGTTCTGTCGTTCCTTATTCTCATTGAGATAATCATCAAGCACGTGCTGCGTAAAGTCCATACACTCCCGATGCAGACGGCAGTCGCCACAATCCGCACATTCCTCTTCACAATAATGACTCTCGCCCAATATCATGATTCGCTTGCCAAAGATGCCTCCGTTGGCATAATCCTTGCCAACGAAAGGCTGAAAGAAAATGTTACTGTTCATAAGCTATTTGTCAGTTTTATTCCTCTCATCGATGCTTTTCCATATCTTTCGATAAAAAGTCTTTTTCAAGCCAAACAATCCGCCAAGTGGAAAAGCTATATTATAACTTGATGGATAAGTGTGCATACTGTCACACTTTGGGCATTTCACTGGAGCAGTATAGGCTGTTGCCATCCACTCGCAATTCATACCCTCGAATCGATGTCCGCAATCATCGCAGACAAAAGTACAGAATCCTCTAAACATAAGCGATATGATTTATAAGTAGTTTTTAAAAGAATACTCTTATCATATAAACGAAACGGCATACTCTTGTCCGACGCACAGCCAACCAACAACGATTTATTGAATCATTCATTATTTCGTGCTTTGCGTCGGACAAGTTTTTACTTCTTACCTCCAAACGTAGGTTTTCCACCTGTCATATCTACAATGACATCCAACACTTTTTTAACAATGCTAACAATTGTATCTGCCTCGCCCTGTGAAAGGTTACGCGTATCAGGTTTTAATCTTCCCATAACATTATTATTTTTTAAGTTATTCTTATTGAGGGCGCATTTCTACAGAGACATTACCCTCTTTGTCTTTAACTAACTTAAGAGAGTATTTTTCATGAATAGAATAAGCTAAAAGAGACCCTCCTACACCAAGGAGCATGGCCAATTGGGTGGTAGTTAAAGTAACTGTACCAACAGTCAATCCCATAGCTGTTAACCCCACAGCACTTCCAGCCAAAGAAGCACCACCAGTGAAAGGAGCTGCTATTACACCTCCTACCAAGGCTAAAGCTCCAACTCCTATTGACACTTTTTTCACCTTCTTTCTTGAACGAATCTTTTGAGCAACAATCCCAGCATAGGGACCTTCTATTCTTATTGAATCTACCTTATTTTTGATAGCTTCTTGCAGTTCTTCTTTTGTTCTAACTACTATCATAATATTTCCAATTAAAATTGCAACTAATTTAGTTCATGGCCTTCTCTATATCCTCAGCAGAAAAGCCCAATTGTTTTGCTATCTTTTTGAAATATAATTTTTCAGCCAAAGCTACTTTATCTTCTGCTTTCAAGATATCAACTCCTTTTTCTAACAACTTCGCACTATTAGCTTCATCATTTTGTATAGAAGAGAAGTCTATTTGCAATAACTTATCACCGCTCATTAGTTGTGCAAGTTCTAATTGCTCATCTTCAGACAAAGTGGAACTCTCTATTTCATTAGATAAAAGAGTTTCTTTTCTTTCATTCCAATTACCTCCTACTTTTGCCAAATTAAGCATGAATTGAATAATCAACTTATCTGGATTCTCTGACGCAATAGGAGACTCCGCTCCATCTTCTACCTCAGAAAAGGTTGCATTTACAAAATCTTCTGTATCTCCTTCTGGGATGTGAATGTCATACATTTGTTCCTTCAATTTCTTTTGAAGACGCTTAGCTGAAGGACGGAATGTTGCAGCAGTTAATCCACCAGAAATAACGCCACCCAAAATGGGAATAGTTTTACCTACGCCTTTAGCAAAAGTATCTTTTGTCAGCTTTATTCCTATCCATTTGGCTACTTGCTTAATAATAGGATAATACACTGTTTTAGTTAAAGCCTTTTGAGGCAAGCGCTTAACAACTTGAACAGCAAATGCCTTGGAAACATTTTTAATTGCATTATTAGCAGCAGCAGCTCCCATCATCACACCGACAAACAAAGTCAACATATCTTGTGATGTTTCGGTAAGATTACCATTTTCATCTCGCAAGTCAGGAATACCATAAAGATAGGCTAATTTCTGTGCCAAGACAAATGTATGCCAATAATATTGAGCCATGTCTGCTGGGATTGTTGCTGCCATAGCTAATCCTCCAGGAATACCAGCGACAACCGACAAAGATGTAACTTTCAATAAATGATTATTGATACAGGAGTTTGCTAAACTATCTATTCTATCTTCCGAAAGGACATCAACAGGATTTGAAATAGCCTTCTCCAATTCATCTTTAGAGCAATACTGTCGAAGTTCTGATCTCAAAAACGTCTCTCTATCTACTTGTACTCCAGGAATAGCCAAAGCCGAAGACATAACTTTGTTCCAAACTGTTACTTCATTTGCCATAATAACTAAATTTTTAAGTTTAAATATAAACGGACCATTTAGTCCAACTTCTTAAATTCGAAATCATTCGGATTGCAGCATGCTTTCTTATAATCGAAAGCATAGATGCGCATGTAGGCTTCTTGCACCTCCTTGGCTCCATTATAAAAAGGGGTGGCGGTGTGCTGCATGGTTGTTACGGTCACTACCATATCGGGAGTGAGGACGGTACCGTTAGAGCGTTTGAGGCGCTTAGGCTTTACTTGAAATACCTTGCTCATAAGCATTCAGTTTTAGGTTCATTATATATAACTGTTCCTGCTTTTCTGCCGAAACAGCGAATCATTTACTTTTAGGGGCAAAGATAAGGAAAATCTGCGAACCAAACAAGTCCATAATGGTCCATAAGTAAAAAAAGAAAGGTGCGAACCCCTACTTTCTTCACTTCCTTGTAAGTTAGGCTCTGGTAAAACCCGTAGAAAAGAAAATGCGAAAGAGGAATCCACACCTATGACGGCGTAAACTCGCTCAAACAGATTCTCGTTCTTTCTACGTTTCAATTTACCAGATTTCAACTTACAGAACTGAATAGCTTGCTTGTGTCCACAAGATTATCTTGTTTCTCTGCATCGTAGCGACTTCAAGCGAGGACTTTCACCTGCCCTGTCACTAACCAATGGCAAATGTATTAAAAATCTGATGAGCCACCAAATTTTTAACAAGAAATCTTATGGATTCCTCTTATATTTCACATCTCAGGGACTCCACTCCCTCCTTCTTCCTGCATCCATACCTTATTATAGATAGAATGATTGTCAATTCTGTGGCAAAAGTACAATCAGGATGCGTCAAAAACTGACATAGGAGGAGAAAAAATGAAGAGGGAAGATTAAATTGAAGATGAAATACAATATGCATACTGCCCAGAAAAGAAATATGACCTGGACATTGATTTTTACATCTGCACTCCGTAAGAGTGACATACACTATTTACAAAGTTATAGTCATTCTTTTGTTGTTATTATCAGTTTTGTTGATAAGAGGGCTATGTCCAGATAGAAGACTAAATTCAGTTCACAATAAAAATAAAAAATCATCTGCGAGATTCGTGTGACTACATCAGTACACGTTTTTTGCCATTTTACAATAGCTCCTCAGGCACACAGTCTGCCATAGCAGCGTAAGCAGTTTCGCTTGGATGCAGATGGTCTCCAGAATCGAAGCCAGGAGCGAAAGATGCAGGATTACTGCGGTCGCGGACAGCTAAATCGAAATCTACACAACCGTCAAAGAGGTCGGAAGAGCGAAGCCAATCATTAAATCGAGTCCTCATCTCATCACGCTTTTCATTGTAAGTGCGCCATCCGAAGATAGGAAGTAGCGTTCCATTCCATACTTTCAGTCCCAGTTTACGAGCATGTTTCACATAGATGTTCTCCATGCCGCATTCCAATTCTTCGCAAGTAGGCATATCGCTCCAAGGTCGGAATGGATTAACCTCCACACCAACAGGGTGTATGATGTCATTGATACCGTGCTGAATGATTACTGCACTGGCACCTGCTACATTCATCTCAATAGGAAAACGCGTCTCACCTTTCAGTCCGTAAGCCTGATATGTGATGCAGTCATACTGTCGGAGGATTCTTGTTCCGCTTACAGCACGACGTATGATAGCCACATTATGGAAACCATTTTCCCATGCACGGATAGCAAGCCAGTCGGGCCAGCTCTGTGCCGTGATGGAATCACCGAAGCAAACGAGAGCATGATTTTTCTCTTCCGTCAGCACATCTATCGTATTGAGGAAATAAAACCAGTTGGTATTACGCGTCAAGTCGATAGGAAGTTCCTTCTCTGAGGCGAAATCTCCATAGGAATACTTCCCCTTGGAGAGCGGTCCGGTAATTAGAGTGCCTGCATTCATCTGTGTGAAGCCTGCGAAATACATGCTCACATCGACCGTCTCTCCAGCCTCGATGTCGAAAGCTATTTCATCGCTCTCCACCTCTTTTCCTGGTTTTATTATCACCGAAGCATTTCCTTCGAATGTTATAGGTACAGCACCGTAGTTCTCATTTTGCTTTGCTACGTATGCTTTGGTCATTGCAACGTCTTCTGTACCCGTAAGATTTGAGAAACGGAAGCGCATCTTAGATCCTGAGAAAACAACTCTTACGGGGTATCTCAGGGTGATATCTTTGGCGTAAACACACTCTTTTCTGTCTGTGATGGATGTGGCATTACCCCAGCATGCCACCCATTTGGTAAATTTATCTTTCTGTTGAGTCATAAATGTTTATGTAAAATCAGGATGCAAAGCTACTCATTTTTTCTAAGACAGCAAAGTTTATATTACGCAAAATGCCTGTTAAAGGTCTGTAATCATGTCTAAACAAACAAGAAATTGATTTAGGGCAACTTTCAACAAAGTGATCAAGCTCCAGTTCTATACCAGCCGTGAAGACGCTGGAGGGTAAAATCACCAACAATCAAGTGAAAAGTACAGAGATTGTGTGGAGCAAATACTCAGATGCAAACTTCACCCCCGACTTCAACATGCAGTAGGTGTATTGTTGTGCCATCTGGCGTCAGGCCAGTTTGGGGATTCCTCGTCGCCAAACTAATCGTTTGTCGTCGAGTTTTCGATAGTTTCTCGTTGCTTTCTCGTCCCAGTCTCGTTGCTCTTTCGTTCGTTTTTTGCTTGTTCCTCGTTCGGTCCTCGTTCGGTCTTCGATAGACTAACGAATAAGCAACGAGAGACGAACGAGAGACGAACGAGGAACTAACGAGAAGTGATCGAGAACCGAACGAGAAGCTATCGAGAACATGTCGGGTGTCAATCAAAAAGCCGTGGTTCTTCTGTTGCGACCAGTTTGGATTGTTGAGCGTGATGTCTGTAAACATAATTGTGTTGTTTTTAGTTGTGCGATATTTGGTTTGGTGCCAAGGTGCCTTCTTGTTTTGAAAATCATCCTCAGGTAGAGCTGCAAAGATACAACATCACAAAACCCAGATGTCCATCTTTGTCACTTTTTGTCACTCTTTTAGTTAATTTTTAATTTAGTTTAACTAAAATATAGATATATTCACATAAATCATGTGCCTTAAGAACAACTCC